>JBAPMH010000314.1:0-21308 GCA_049278515.1 Chthoniobacterales bacterium | reverse complement strand
GGTCGCAGCGATTTACCGGCCGGGATCATCGATCCCGGCTACAGTCGCCCATTTGTGCTACGGTTGCGCGATGGCGGAACAACCTCAAGGCGAGATGGTCATCCAAACGATCGCGATGCCGGCCGATACGAACCCCAGCGGCGATATCTTCGGCGGCTGGATCATTTCCCAAATGGACCTGGGGAGCGGGATTTTAGCCGCGAAAGTTGCCCAGACTCGCGTGGTCACAGTAGCAATTGAAGGGATGTCATTCCTCCGGCCGGTTCACGTCGGCGACCGGGTGGCCTGCTACGCCCGAGTGGAAAAGATCGGTCGCACCTCAATGGTAATCCCCGTCGAGGTCTGGGTTCGGCGCTATATGTCCGGCGAGGAAGTGCTGGTGACCAAGGGCGTCTTTACTTACGTCGCGCTTGGACGGGATGGGAAACCGACGCCGGTCGAGCGTGGGTCGTGACCATCTAACCAGATTGGTAGGGCGAGACGCTGTCGAGCCGAAACGAATGGCCAAATGAGGCGCGCGGCTCGACTACCAGAAGCGCGGCTCGACGGCGTCTCGCCCTACCAGAAGCGCGGCTTGTCAGCGTCTCGTCCTACCAGAAACGCGGCTCCGCTTATTCGCCTTCAGAAGTCTGAACCGATTGCTGGACCGGGCCTGGCGTGGGCCGCAGCCTCGGCATTTCGGCCCGCTGCTGGATGATTTTCGAACGCTGCTGGTCGCGGTGCTTGCTCGTTTTGCTGACGTATTTGGCGTAGGCGCGTTCCTCCTTGCTGGTCTTGGAGAACATCGAGCAGCCGGACGCGCTCAACGCCAGGACCAGGAGGAGGCAGAGTGATTTAACCGGCGCCATTTTCTTACGCCACCTTGGCGGCCAGGGCGGAGCCAGACCAGGTAAGGTGACGGGATCGAATCAATTCCTCCACTACCTGATAGACTTTAAACTCGCAAACCATGCACTTGTGGAACAAGCCGGCAACTGTCACCGGCCCCTTGGCCGCCAATTGCCAGATCTGTTCCGCCACAGCTTTCGATTCAGGCGGTGCGTTCGTTGGCCACGTGAGACTCCCTTTGCACTTCTCCAACCTGTCGCCGTTTTCAGCGAATCGGCGCTTCAGTTCCGCGAACTCGTCCCGGCCTTGCAACGCGTTGATCAGCATTTCTCCGGCGCTCTTGGTGATCCGCTCCGATTGAATCCAGTCCGGGGTGGGCAATTCGCCGGTGGAAAATGAAAAGGTGCCGGGCAGATCTTCGGTTACGAACAGCTGCCAAAATGCTTCTTCGCCGGTCAAATGCTCGAATTGACCGAAACGCGGCTGGCCCTTTTCGAAAAACAAGGCCGAGATCAATTCTCCGTTGGAGTTGCTGATCCGGAGCTGGCCGCTCTGGGAAGAATTGGAGATCGTCTGATAAACGGTGACGAGGTCGAAGTTCGCGAGATTCCCGCTCAGCTCCAGGCAATGGCTTTGGGTCATCGCCAGGTCGCTCGCGTGCGAGAGCCGGCTGGCGAGCTGACCGCTCAGATAAAGAAAAAATGACGGGACCCGCCGGGCGACCTCGGGAAAGTCTTTCCGGGCGAAACATTGCAGGCTCACCGGTTCGCATGCACGCACGACATGTTTGCGGGCAAGATTGCTGAGGGCTTCCACATCGCCGAAAACATCGCCGCGAGAGAGATAGGCCGCGCCCGATTTCCGGCCGGAAGGCTGAACCACCTCGACCGTTCCGCGATTTATTATATAAAGCGCGTCGCCGGGATCGCCGGTGGAATAGACCGTTTCGCCTTCACTCAGGTGCCGGACATGGGAAAGCTCACCTATGGCTTTCAACTCCAGCACCTTAAGAGTAGTGCAAAAGCCAAAGAAATCGTTTTCCGGCATAACTGCCTAAAAGCAGGAGTCGTGCTTCGTAGGGGGGGCCCGGTGGTGGGAGGGTCCTTTGTGCCCAAGGGGGAAACGGTCCAACAGAAAGTCGGGGCGCAAAGGCCCCTCCCACATTGGCAGAGTTGCATCCGGGGCATTCGCATTGATTTTCGACCATGCGCGAGGTCGCCTACCTTTTCGAGCGGTTCCCCTCCTTCGGACAGACATTTTGTTACCGCGAGGTAGCGGAGCTGGAGAAGCAGGGAACGAAGGTGCACGTTTTCTCGATCCGGCGTCCGGTTGATGAGGCTCCGCAGGATTGGGACAAACAGATCGTCGAGCGAGTTCATTACCTCCCTGAGGAGAAAGCTCTCGTCGCCGAAGTCGAGGCCGCGCTTCGGCAAGCGCCCCTTTCGGGCGCCCCCCGGATCGCGATCCAGCAGTGGGACAGGCAGTCCGATTTCCTCCGGCTCTATCAGGCGATTTATGTCGGGAAGCGGATGCAGGAGAGTGGTCTCGGCCATCTCCATGCCCACTTTGCCGGGATGGCGGCGCGGACCGCCTGGTGGATCAGCGAGTTTTTCGGCATTCCCTTCAGTTTTACAGGACACGCCAACGATATTTTTGCGCCGCGCGATTTCGTCATTTCCCTGTCGAAATTGATGGGGAGCGCCGCTGCCATCGTCACGGTGAGCGACTACGCGGCCAACTATCTGAAACGCAGTTTTCCTGAGGAGGCCCCCCGAATTCATCGGGTCTATAACGGGATTGACCTTTCCCGCTTCCAGCCGGCCGATTTCGCGGGCAAGACCCCGACGATCATTGCCATCGGGAGGCTCATCGAAAAAAAAGGATTCACCGATCTCATCCGGGCCTGCGGCCTTCTCAAGGGCCGGGGGCGCGCCTTTGTTTGCGACATCATCGGGGAAGGTCCGCTCGAGGACACGCTGCGAGCTCAGATTGCCGGCGCTGGTTTGGAAGGAGTCGTGCGATTGATCGGTCCCCAAACCCAGGCGCAGATTGCCGAGCGCCTTGCGAACGCCACGATTTTCGTTTTGCCCTGCACGCGCGAAGAGGGCGGGGGAATGGATAATTTGCCGACGGTCGTCATGGAGGCGATGGCGGCCGGGCTGCCGGTAATCTCGACGCCACTCGCCGGCGTTCCCGAAATGGTGGAACCGGACGTCAACGGCGAGCTGGTCCCCGAGCACGATCCGGCCGCGCTCTCTGAGGCTGTCGAACGGCTGATGGACGATGCCGATCGGACGCGGCGGCTCGGAGCCCGCGGCCGTGACCTGGCGCGAGAAAAGTTCTCGATCGAAGAGAGCGCCCGTCAGCTGCGAACGCTTTTCAGATTGTAGGGCGTCTCTGTGAGACGCCAACTCTTCCAGGTGGCGGCTGACACAGCCGCCCTACAAAAACTTCTACAGAAACTCCCGCACGCAATTCATCGCGCGCAGGTAGACGCGATGCGGTCCACCCCGCATCAGCTCTTCGCTCATCAAATGCACCGTATCATTCTGGCCTGCGGGCATCCGGCAGCGCCGTTCGCCGGCAGCAACATCGAGCAGATCCGCCTTCATGGCGTGGCTGACGACAAACTCACTCGAGCCGCACGTCACCGCACAACGCCCAATTGGCTCGCCCTCCTTCTCCCTGAGCGCGATCCCGATTTCATTTTCTTTGCGCCCACGGAAACGCAATCCGCCGTTCTCGGTATTTTTCCCGGCGCTCCATTGCAGTTGCGCGGCAAGCCATCCCGTCAGGAGTAACGCAGTCGAGCGAAAGCCCGGGGCGTGATCGATTTCGATTTTTTCAATTTCGTCGAACTGCGCGTGAGTGGCGGGATTGTCGAAGAACTGCGCCAGGGCAAGGCGGACCTGGACGATTCGGGTCCAGTTCAGATCGCAAAGGACGATCCGCTGCTTCGCTTCCGCCTGCGCGGTCTCAACCCGCTCGATCTGGGCGCGGAAATTTTTCCACGTCTGGCTGTCGTAGATCACGCGATCGACCCAGGCCCAAAGCTGGGGGTCCATCGGGTCGGAGAATTCGCCCTGCCACCAAAGCACCAGCGGCAAATCGGAATCGAGCTGGGAAAAAACGATGTTGGGCAGCAAACGGGCCGACGAGCCTTCGAGCAAAAACGAAAGCTGTTCCGAGCAGACCTGTTTGCTTCCCGCGCGGCTTACGTGGCAATGCACATTGATCCAGGCTTCGACCCGGTCCTCTTTCGCTGCCGGATCCGCGCCAATCACGATCGCGCGGCACGCGTGGTCTTCCGTGATCGCGGAAATAACCTTCGTGTTTTCCGGGAGCGAATCTGGCGCCTCGCTGTAAACCGCGAGATTGATCAGTGACGCCCGGGTCTTGGCCCCGCCGCCTTCGGCCCAAAGCCGTTTGAGCTCCCGGTCGATCTTCCCGATCTCGACTGGCAAACCGAGGGAGATGTTATCAGCCACGGCTGCCATCGCGGAGAGTCCGATGTAACTGCACGATTTTTCCCTGCGCGCGCCATTGCCAGAGCCGGAGAAAATCGGCGATTTGCCTGTTCGCTGTTCCACTTTGCTCGATCGGATAGGAAAATCGGCCCTGGATCAGCCACGGACCGTCGCGGAAGAGATAAAGTTGGGAGCCACAGCGGTGCGATTTTTCTCCGAAGAGCGAACGGGTCAGATCGTACTGCACCCGCATTCCACTGAGGTTGCGTCCACCTTGGTTCAGTTGGACACGTGACTGCGAGACCAACTTCACATTCTTGTTCAGCTGGGTGATCGCATTCTGCTGGACGCGGAGTTCCGCGTTGAAGTCTTTCCCGTAGGTCCCGAGCGGATAAACATAGAGGTCGCCGCGGATGGTCGAGCCTGCGTTATAGCCGGCGCCCGCATCGCGCCCCCCTGAGCCGTATACCTTGGTGGTTACAAATTGGAAGACGCCGACGCGCCGTGGAAAGATGACTCCAGAGGGAACGTGAAGCGTGCCGCCGCTGACTTTCTTGAACGGCGACGCGGCCAAAGCCGTCCCAGGCGCGGCCAGGATTGATAGCGCAAGCGTGGCGATCAAGGCGGAGGATTGGAGAGCTTTCATGTTCGGAAATCTACAATCGCCGCCAGGCACGTCCGTCGCGCGCCAGCAGTTCGTCGGCTTCCTCGGGGCCCCACGAGCCGGCGGGATACATGAAGAGATCGGGCTGATTTTCTTTCGCGCTCCACGCCTCTTCGATGGGGTCGATGAACGCCCAGGCTTCTTCCACTTCATCGCGGCGGGCGAAGAGCGTGGCATCGCCGCTCATCGCGTCGAGGAGGAGGCGCTCGTACGCTTCCGGGCTGGCTTTGCCGAACGATGTCCCGTAATGAAAATCCATCTTCACCGGCTCGATCCGGAAACTGCTGCCGGGGACCTTGGCCTGCATCCGCAGCGAAATGCCTTCGTCCGGTTGAATCCGGATTACGAGCACGTTTTGATCGAGTGAGACCGACTCGCGATTGAAAAGAACCGCCGGCGCCTTTTTGAAGTGGACTGAGATTTCGGTCCCCGATTTCGGCAGGCGTTTGCCCACCCGGATGTAAATCGGAACGTCGGCCAGCCGCCAATCATCCACGCGCACTTTCAGAGCGACAAACGTTTCGGTCTTCGATTCCGGGTTCACGTTTTTCTCCGTGCGATAACTCGGAACCTGTTTTCCATTGATTGCGCCTTCCGAGTACTGGCCGCGGATTACGTTTCTTTTGATTTCCTCGGCGCCCATCCGGCGAAGCGAGCGGACGATCTTCACCTTTTCATCGCGAATGCTGTCCGGGCCCAAATCCGTCGGCGGCTCCATGGCCACCAGGCAGAGAAGCTGGAGCAAATGGTTCTGCACCATGTCGCGCAGAGCGCCCGAGCTTTCGTAATAGCCCGCGCGCCCCTCCACTCCGAGCGTTTCCGCCGCTGTGATCTGGATGTGGTCGACGTAACGCCCGTTCCAGATCGGCTCGAAAATCGCGTTCGCGAAGCGGAGCACCAAAATGTTTTGCGCGGTTTCTTTCCCGAGAAAATGATCGATCCGATAAGTCTGGTTTTCCGCGAAAGCTGTCCGCACCACCGCGTTCAGCTCGCGCGCCGTCGCCAGATCGGTCCCGAACGGTTTCTCCACGATCACCCGGGCCCAGCCGCCTTCGCGGGGCTGATTCAGACCGGCGTCCTTCAGGTTTTGCAGGATCGGCTCAAACTGGTCCGGCGCGACCGCGAGATAGAAAAGCCGGTTCCCGCCCGTCCCGCGCTCCTTGTCGATTTTCTCGAGCCGTTCCGCCAGCGCCTTGTAACCGTTCGCGTCGTGGAATTCGCTCTGATGATAAAAGAGCGCCTCAGCGAAACTCTTCCAGATCTCATCGCGCACCTGCTGCCGCGAAAACTTTTTCGTCGATTCCTCCTGCTCCGTCCGAAATTGGTCATCCGTTTTCGGCCGTCGCGCGAAACCGACGATGGCGACAGCGGGCGGCAGCTCTCCATCCGCCGCCAGGTTGTAGAGGGCCGGAATCAGTTTCCGCATTGTCAGGTCGCCGGTCGCTCCAAAGATCACGACGGTGCAAGCCTGCGGCACCGTCCGGGTCGAGAGTCCTTCCCGGAGGGGATTGATCTGCTGTGTTTCTCCCGTGTTGCTCATCGCGTGAGACGATTTAGGCAGATTGTGGGCGCTTAGGTAAGAGCAAAATTCAATCACTTCGTTGTAGCGACGGCGCTCTGTCGCCGTAACCCACTCGGCTGCTATTTAGAGCGTGGTACGCCGACAGAGCGGCGTCGCTACAACACCTGCATTCAATCCGCATGCCAAGACCCAGAACCCGCGAGCTATTGGCTTGTTAGGCCCACGGTGCCGTTTTGACGCTGCGACGCCCATTCAACTGCCATGCCCGCGCCCCAGAAATATTGCGAAAAATCCGATGAACGCCTTCGCGCTTCCGGCGAGGTCCGCTGTCTAACGCGGTGACAGTAAATGGAGTAACAAATATGAACAACATCATCGCTCTCTCACTTCCTGAAGCCCCGTGGGTTTTGTGGTCGGGCGGTCTCGGAATCGTAGTCTTGTTGATCTGCCTGCCGCGTTTGCTCGGAATTGTTTACATTCCGCATACCCAGGTTGGCATCATTGAAAAAATCTGGAGCAGCAAGGGTTCGCTGCGTGAAGGCCAGATCATTGCGCGCAGCGGCGAAGCCGGCTTCCAGGCCAGGTTTCTGCGCGGCGGTATTCACTTCGGATTGTATCCGTGGCAATACCGCATTCATAAGGAACCGCTCGTTGTCGTCGGCGAAGGCAAGATGGCTTACGTCTACGCCCGGGACGGCGTGCCGCTCGAGCCAATCCAAACGCTCGGCCGCACCGTCGACTCGAATCATTTCCAGGACGCGACCCGCTTCCTCGAAGCCCAGGGCCAACGTGGCCGGCAACGCGGGATTCTGCGCGAAGGCGTTTACGCCATTAACCTGGCGCTCTTCGTTGTCATCACCGAAGACCGCGTCTTCTCCGGGCCGGTGAAAGAATCGGCGGATCGTTACGAATCGTGGAAAGCGCAGCTCGCTGCCTTGCGCGCGTTTGATCCGGTCGTCATCGGCGCCGGGCAAAGCCGTTTCCACGCGAACCTGGCCGACACCAGCGCGAGCGAAGCGGGCTCACCGCCCTCCCTGGCCGCGGCCTCGCCCGACTTCAATCCGAGCACCGATACGATTGGCGTCGTCAGTATTCAGGACGGCCCCACCATTGGTTCGGGCGAAATCATCGCACCGGAAGTGAAGGCGACTCCCGACCGCGACCACAATTACTTCCAGGATCCGGAAGCGTTCCTCGCGCTCGGAGGGAAACGCGGTAAACAACTCCAAGTGCTGACCGACGGCACGTACTTCATCAACCGCTGGTTCGGTACCGTCGAGATCAAAGCCAAAACGCTGATCCCGATCGGTTATGTCGGCGTGGTCGTGTCGTATCACGGCGCCGCTGGCGACGATACCACCGGCGAATCGTTCCGTTACGGGGAACAGGTCGAGCCCGGCCAGCGCGGCGTCTGGCGCTCGGCGCTGACGCCTGGCAAATACGCGTTGAACCCGTACGCGGTGAAAGTCGAGCTCGTGCCGACGATCAACTTCGTCTTGCGCTGGATTAGCGGTCAGACCGAAGCCCACCATTACGACGAAGACCTGACCAGTATCGATCTGATTACGGCCGACGGTTATGAGCCGCGCCTGCCGCTCTCGCTCGTCCTCCACATCGACTACCAGAAAGCGCCGTCGGTGGTGCAGCGGTTCGGCGACGTGAAGCGCCTGATTACCCAGACGCTCGATCCGATCCTGACCGCGTACTTCCGCGACGTCGCCCAGACCTCGCACATGCTCGACCTGTTGACGAAGCGTGAAGAAATTCAGCGGCACGCCACCGAAGAACTCGGCGCGCGTTTCCAGAAATACGACATCAACGTCGTCGCCGTCCTGATTGGCCGGCCGGAATCGCGCGAGATCGCCGCCGGCCAGGTCGACCCGATCGAAACGCTCTTCGATCAATTGCGGATGCGCCGTCTGGCGGACGAGCAGCGGGCCACCTATGCGAAACAGCAGGAAGCCGCGCAGCAGCAGATCGCGTTGAACGAGGCCGAAGCGAAAGCCGAACGCCAGACTGAGCTGACGCAAAGCTCGATTGCGGTCGAGATCGCCGCTAACCGAGGCCAGGCGCAATTCGCCGAGGCCTCGCAGTTGGCCAAGAAACAGATCGCGCTCGCGGAGGGTGAAGCGCGCTCCAAAGAACTGATCGGTAAAGGCGAATCCTCCCGGATCGCCCAAGTCGGCCTGGCCGAAGCCGCCGTCACCCTGCAAAAGGTCGGCGCCTATCGCGACCCGCGTCTCTACGCGCTCAACGTGTTCGCCGACCGCTTCTCGCAGAGCGTCCAACCGCTCGTCCCGAGCCGCCTCTTCATCAGCGGCGGCGGCGGAACGAAACCCGGCGAACCACAAGGCAACGGCAGTGTCCTCGAGACCCTGCTCAGCCTCATCCTGAGCGAAAAAGCCGGCATCAACATCCAGGAAAACGCCGCCTCTTCGAAACCGCTCGAAGAGTTCATTCGCCAGTTCACGCCTGGCGGTTCAACCGGCAACGGCGATCCAACAAGGAAGCCGACGGAAGCGTTAGCGACCGCATCGCGTTGAAGAGAAAGGAACTCGTCTCGCACTCGTCCAATCCGAGCGCGAGCACCGAGTTACTTCGGTACTGCCGGGGGCGACTCGCCAATGAAACGGCGATTATTTTCAGACATATACCAAACCCCTCTACCGACTTCTACGGTTCCGGAGCCGCCTTTGGCTTCGCGAAACACCGTTAGGCCTTGATGTTGAAGCCCGCCGCCCAGCTCAATGTGCACGCTCTCTGGCGAGACAATCACAGAAGTTGGCTTCAGCGACCTGATGATGGCAGGGACCTTTGTTAATTCGTCGTCTCGGAAAGAGACTCGCTGATTTGGTGACGTCCGAGCCCAATTGAGGCTCGCCGCAAATAGCCGCGCTTCCCTTGCAATTGCCTCGTGATCCACTTCGTATAGGAGTTTCTTTTCTTTGGCTGCACAAAGTTCGTGCATCCCTTTCAAGAAGTCATTTACCCGGCTGCTCTCCTTGTCTGTCATCTTCGCTCTCGACTCTTCGAGCTCTGCCTTGAACTTCCTCATTCGAGCTTTCTGCTCGGGCGTGTAGTAAGCGGGAAATTCGTCTTCTGCCTGGCTGACAGAAATGGCTATTAGGCTTACGAAAAGAGCGACTAGGTATCGCCTCACGATCTTGCTTAGGACGGAAGTGGGAACCGGCGCGTCAGCTCTTTTACTTTGCCGTGAATTCCTTCGAGGGCGTTCGCGTCGTCGCGGCTTTGGAGGGCGTCGTTGATGAGATCGGCGATCTCGAGCATTTCTTCTTCTTTCATCCCGCGGGTCGTGACGGCGGGGGTGCCGATGCGGATGCCGCCGGGTTTGAAGATGGGGTAGGTGTCGAAGGGGATGCCGTTCTTGTTCACGGTGATGCCGGCTTTATCGAGGACCTCCTGCGCGACTTTGCCGTTCAAATCTTTCGGGCGCAGATCGACGAGCATGAGGTGGTTGTCGGTGCCGCCGGAAACGATTCGGTAACCGTGTTTGGCCAAACCGGCGGCGAGGGCTCTGGCGTTGATCACGACCTGGCGCTGATAATCGCGGAACCCAGGCTGGAGCGCTTCGTGGAAGCAGACAGCTTTCGCGGCGATGACATGCATGAGCGGGCCGCCCTGGACGCCGGGGAACACCGTGCCGTCGATCGCTTTCGCGTGTTCGGCGATGCACATGGTGATGCCGCCGCGCGGGCCGCGCAGACTTTTATGCGTCGTCGTTGTGACAAAGTGGGCGTGCGGAACCGGGCTGGGATGTTGACCGCCGGCGACAAGGCCGGAGATGTGCGCCATGTCGATGAAGAGAAGCGCGCTGACGGAATCGGCGATCTGGCGCATCCGGTGAAAATCAATAATGCGCGGATAAGCGGAGGCGCCGGCGGTGATCATGACGGGTCTGAATTCCTCGGCTTGTTTCTGCAAGGCGTCGTAATCGATCTGCTCGGTCTCGGCGCTGACGCCGTATTGCGAGACCTCGTAAAATTTGCCGGAGAAATTGGCGGGATGCCCGTGAGTGAGATGGCCTCCGTGGGCGAGATTCATGGCCAGGATCTTGTCGCCCGGCTTCAGCATCGAGAAGTAAACGGCCATGTTTGCCTGGGCGCCGCTGTGCGGCTGGACGTTGACGTGATCGCAGCCGAAGAGCTGCTTCGCGCGATCGATCGCGAGCTGTTCGACGGTGTCGACATTCTCGCAACCGCCGTACCAGCGTTTCTTCGGATAACCTTCCGCGTATTTGTTCGTCAGGACGCTGCCCTGCGCTTCCATGACGGCGCGGCTCGTGAAATTTTCGGACGCGATCAGTTCGATGTTCTCGCGCTGCCGATTCTCTTCGGCGACGACCGCCGCGAAGATTTCCGGGTCTACTTTCGCGAGGCTGCCACCGACCGGACTCGGGGAAGCGGTGGAACTTGCAGCGGCGGTGATGTCGTTCGGTTGATCTGGCATGGTAAAGGTTGAAGCGCCGCCGCCGCGCGACTTTGCCGGGACCGCGAGTTCGCTTTGTTCTACGAATGCGAGCACGGTCGGTAAAGCGTTTTTAATCGTGGCGGCGCAAACCCCATAAACATCACGGCTGCACCCGATGGGATCCGGCACGTCGCGCCAGACGGTCATGCCGGGCTCCTCAAATTCACGAAGGAGGAACGCCTTGTCTGCGCCTTGGGGAAAGAGCATCTGGATGGTGTCGAGGTGCGCTCCGGTCATCGCGAAGATATGGGTCGCGCGATCGACCATCGCGGCGGTGAGCGGCTGGCTTCGTAATCCGTGGATGTCGACACCTTCCTGCTCGCAAACGTGAATGGCGTGCAAGCTTGGCGGTTGCCCCCGCACGGCGTGCACCCCGGCGGAGGCGACTTCGATGTCTTTGCGATTGCCAAGCAAACGGCGAAAAAGCCCTTCCGCCATGGGGCTGCGGCAAATATTTCCAGTACAAACGAAAAGGACGCTTTTCACGGTTTCAAACCGGCGCGGCACCGGTTCTGCAACCTAAAATTCAAACCGAATCAAGTCAACGAAGGGGCGGTCATCTCCGCGTCCCTGTAGACGTCGGTCTGCGGCCGACGCGAGAGCCGCACCCATAGCCGCCGAGTTTTCCGCCGCGTTCGCCACAGGGGAACGTCTACATGTCTCGAGCGCCGATCGCCGATAAGCGGTCAAGTCTGCGTTGACGGAGATAGAGAAAAAGAGGCAGCCCGAGCGAGACGCCGACGAGCAGGGTGGCGATGATCGGGAGCCAGAGAAGCGGCATCGCGAGACGCCGGCCTTCGGTCGCGATCAAAACAAAAAGGACGATCGCCGAAACGACGACGTCCAAACCGAAGAATGCGCCGATGCGGGTCGCGAACAATTCCTGACAGAGCAGAGTCAGGTTCAGCCCGTGATCGACGACCCAGGGAACAAGTTTCCAGTAAGGCAGGGCAAAACCGACAAGGCAGAGCGCGAGATAAACCTGGCGGAGACGCATACCCTTCAGTTCCGGAAAAAATAGAGTGCGATGCAGATCGCGAGCACCAGGATTGCGGTGATCCACCAAATCGGCTTGATTCCCGGCGGCCTGATTTTAGAAGGAAACTCACGCCGGACGAAGTCGTCATAATCGAAATTTTCCTCCGGCAAATCGAGGCCGTCATAACTCGCAGCCTCTTCGCGCCAGCCCGAATTATGATCCGCGCCGCATTCCGGGCAGGCCAGGGCCCCGCGGGGAACATCTTCGCCGCAGACCGGGCAGACCTCCGGGGCCGCGGGCCTGTTTTTTTTGCGGTTCGCCATGGGTTAATAAGTAAGCCGTTTTCGAACAAGATGGTAGGGACGCCGCGCTGCGGCGTCCGCGAACGTTTTGGGCGGGTCGAATGCGGAACCGGATGGCGCAGCGCGCCGTCCCTACCCTTGAATTCAAGTTACCAGGCAGCGTTTGCCGCAAGTCTCGATAATAGCCCAGCGCTTTAGCGCTGGGATCTTCGGGCCTAGAATTTGAGTCCCGTGAGGGACGAAAGGACCGTTCTGCCGTCCCTGGCGGGACTTGATCCATCACGGCGTCTTATCCCAGCGCTAAAGCGCTGGGCTATTGTCAAAGGCTTCCAGACGAAGCGGGGAGACGGTGTCGCACTCGCGTTCCGCGCGTGGTAGGGACGTCGCGCTGCGGCGTCCGCGAATGCGCGGTTGCATGCACGATCGGACGGCGCGGCGCGCCATCCCTACCGGCGAAGAAGACACGAGGCTTGAACTTGTCGAAGCAAACGGGTGAAATCCGGGCATGAACGGAAACGAACCGAAGATCGAAATTTTCACACCGTTTGGGGCGGGCTACGAATGGATGAAGACGGTGCTTTTCCGTCCCTTCGATGCGGGGAAATGGTTCGTCATCGCCTTTGCCGCGTTTTTGAGCGGCGCGCAGGGCGGCGGATTTAATCCCGGCCAGCTCGGTCGACTCGCCCCCGGCGATTGGAAATATCAGAAAACTACCCACGGCAACGTCCCGACGGATTGGAATTTCACCCCATGGATTGTCGGGCTGGCGATTGCGGTAGTGCTGTTCGCGCTGGTTTTGGCGATCGTCTGGATGTGGATCTCATCCCGCGGGCGTTTTATTTTCACCGACTGCGTGGTGAAAAATCGTGCGGCCATCGCCGAGCCGTGGCGGGAATATCGCCGGGAAGGCAACAGCTTTTTTGTGTTTTCGCTCCTCGTTGGGGCGCTATCGTTGGTGCTGGTCGCACTCACGGTCGTGGCAATTGTTCTTCCGCTGGGAGGATTCTCCGGCAGCAGGACGCTGAGCGACGCCGCCAGCGTCGTGCTCGTGGTCATCGTGATTGTGTTTGGATTGATCTGGTTCGCGCTCATTGTTTTTTGGACGCTGGTTTCCCATTTCATGATCCCGGTGATGTACCGGCGCCGTTGTGCCGCGAAAGAGGCGTTCGGCGATGTCGCGAAGCTTATTTTCGGCAATCCCGGGCCGTTTGTTTTATTCGTGCTCTTTATGCTCGTCCTCGCCATCGCGGTGGCGATCGTCGGCTCGACGGTGGCCTGCATGACCTGTTGCATTGGGGCGCTGCCTTATATCAGCACGGTCTTGCTCTTGCCCGCCTTCGTCTGGCTGGCCGCATTCCGGCTCCTGTTTCTGCGACAATTCGGCGACCAGTACGACGTTTGGGCGACCGTCGCAGTTCCTGAACCCACCGCCGCGCCCCCGGCGCCGCCGATTGAAAATTTGCCGCCCTCTCCGCCACCGCCGCCGCCGGCTCTCTAGCGAAAAGTTAGCGGTGGGTGGCGATGGCGGGAGAGTCGCCAAGTTTCGCTTCGCCGTCGCCTGGCGACAAAACGTCAAGGCGGACGCGCGCCGACCCTTCGTGCACCATCCCAAGCTTTTCAGCGGCTTCCTTGCAAAGATCGATGAGCGCGTGGCGATTTGTAATGCCGCGATCGGTAATGCGAACGATTACACTCTTGCCCGTCGCGACATGGGTGACCCGGACAATCGTTCCGAGTGGAAGGCGGTTTTGCGCGGCAGTCAGTTCGCCTTTGCCGGCCCGGCGTTTCGCCAGCGAATTCACCGGGACTTCATACCAGACGGCGTAACCCTCCAGCTTGCCCCATTTTAGTTGGTTCGCTGGTTTGGCAGACTGTTGTGGGGCGGCGTCGTTAGGTCCTCGACTCGAGGGCCGAGTCTGCGCTCCAGCCTGCGGGCAGAGAAGGAATCCCAGGGCCAGGCCTAACGACAACATCGCAACCGGCAGCTGCGAGATCTTCGCCAAGCGCGGGAACCTGAGACGCGGCAGGTCCTCGCGCCGGCCATCATTCGGCGACGCAGGCATATTTGCCGTCGAGAATGACGTCGCGAATCTTCCGGGCCAGGGTTTGCGGTGTGAAAGGCTTTTGGAGCAGCTCGATCCGCGGATCGAGAATGCCGTGGTCGCCAATGTCGTTGGCGGAATAGCCGGAGACGAAGAGGATCTTCATGTCGGGGCGGACCCCGGAAAGTTTTTCGGCTAATTCGTGGCCGTTCATATGCGGCATGATGACATCGGTGACCAGAAGATGGATCGTCCCATCATATTCCGCCGCCATCTTCAAGGCCTCGAGCCCATCGCGCGCGCAAATGACATTGTAACCCTGGTCCTCAAGAACCTCGCAGACCAGTTCCCGCACGATATCCTCGTCCTCGACCACGAGCACCGTCTCGAAATTAGCCGATTTTTCCACGGGCACCGTATGGCTTCTGGTGAAATCGATCGGCGCTGAGACCTGGGGCAGGTAAATGCGGAAAGTGCTTCCCTTGCCCGGTTCGCTCTCGACAGAGATTCCGCCGCCGGTTTGGCGGACAATCCCATAAACCGTTGCGAGTCCAAGGCCGGTTCCCTTGCCGGGCCCCTTCGTGGTAAAGAATGGCTCGAAAATGTGGGACTTGGTCTCTTCATCCATTCCCGCGCCGGTGTCGGTGACTGCGAGCATCACGTAATCGCCCGGTTTGAGGTCGGCGGAAATTTGCGGCGCCGTTGTTCGATCGAGACGCACATTGGTGGTCCGAATGATCAGGGTGCCGCCTTTCGGCATGGCGTCGCGCGCGTTGACCCCGAGATTCAGGACGACCTGCTCGATCTGGCTCGGATCGGCCTTAACGCGCCCCATCTCGGCGTCGGGATGGGATTGCAAATCGAAACGTTCTCCAATCACGCGCCGCAGCAGTCTCTCCATCTCCAGCACGAGGGCGTTGAGATCGATGACCTTCGGCTGGAGTATTTGTTTGCGACTGAAGGCGAGCAACTGACGGGTGAGTCCGGCTGCCTGCTCGCCGGCTTTGCGAATCAGCTCGGCATTTTGTTTCGCCAGCGAATTGCTGCTCGTGCGAGTGGCGATCAACTCCGCATACCCGATAATAGCGGTGAGAAGGTTGTTGAAATCATGGGCGACACCGCCCGCAAGCCGGCCGACCGCTTCCATTTTTTGCGAGTGCCGGAGTTCCTCCTCGCTCTTGCGCAATGCCTCCTCGGTGGCGCGCCGTTCTTCCATCTCGCGGATGAGATTATCGCGCTGCTCAAAGAATCGCTTCGTGGTCCGCGCCATTTCTCCAAACTCGGAGTGATCCTTGCACATGCCCTCGATTGGCTTCGGATCGCTCCGCTTCAGGCTCGCCATGATCTGGCGAAGCGGCCGGCTGACCCAGCGGACGAGGGAACAGGAGATCAGGAGCAGGACGACCACCGCGAAGATGCAGAACCACATCAAGAGGCGCTGACTGGAACGGGTAAGCTCATAAACCACGGGTGATTCATTCCGGACCAGCAGCTGTCCCACGGGTTCCCCATCCCACCCTGGGAGAGGACGGGAAAACGCCACTACCCCGTCGTGCTCATCGTTTCGGGCCTCGCGCTGCCGCGATGCGAACGGCAGAAGCGTGATCTCGTTGCTCTATAATAAAGACTTATCCGCCAGGGCCGGATTATTCCATAAACGACCCACGAAGAAAAAACCGCGCTGTGGACTGACGTGTCCTTCTTCCAGCGACCCATGGACCGTAGCCGCTCGAACCTCATAGATGTCTTCAGCGATCTTGATGAAAAAATGGGCGAGTGGACCGTTTGCGAAGATTTTCGTAAATGCCTCCTGAGGCAGGCGTAGCGGTAGCGGCGTGCCGTCGCTGGCGTCTCTCGAATAAATGAGCTTTGCGTTCGGGTTAAAAATCCAGGCGGCATGTGCCTTGTACCCAATCAGCGAGATGTCGTTGACGTTTTTCTTGAACCATTCCTGGTCATTCGTTTCGATCGCCTTGACCATCTGGTCCCAGTAGGCGTCATACCGGGCCAGAATTTCGAGGGGCTCCCCATCTTTTTCCAGGAACGCTTCGAATGATTGCTTCCGCTCGATTTCCCGGTCCTTTGTGATCCGGGCAAACTTGCGTTGGTCATATTCGTGGAAACCCCAAAGTCCGGCTATGAAAGTCGCGACCACGAGGAAGAGCAAAAGCGTGATCTTGGTTTGGACTTTCATACTAATCCCGTGTTTCCCGTTCTTGCCGCCGCCGAGTCGACACGATCCAGGCTCGGTCAGACGGCTCTTCCATCTATTTATTCGCGTAAACGTTGCTCTTTTATCGCAACTATTTTCAGTTCGCTTCCCTCCGATCGGATGGTCCACCGATGTTTCGCGCGGCCCTTTGCGTTTGTTTTCGTTTTTCGAGCGTCGCTTCGAAGTTCAAAAGAAAACGTAAATTCTATGTTGGTCGTCCCTTCGTCCCCGGCGAAAAAGCTCACGGGACCAAGCAAAGCATATTTTCGCTGCGGCCACCGCTGGACGTAATTCTGCACATCCTTGGTGACAAAATCGCTCTGCTTCGTTCCGTGGTCGAAGTAAACCACTGGATAAGCAAAATAACGGACTTGCGCCGCGATGTCGTCCGTCTCGGAGTCGCGGAGATAATCCTGCACCAGTTGGGTTACCCGCTCCGGGTTCAGGTCTTGTCCGGCAGCTGGCGGTTCGGCGGGTGGGGCGGGGGTCGGGGCGAGGTCCGACAATTCCGCTTCTTTCTCCAAAGCCAGTCGTTGAGATTCGGGCATCGCGCTGGCGGTGTCGCTTCTCAGGACCGGCTCATCCGGCAAACTTTGGGTGGAAGCGACGGTTGCTGTCTGGATATGCAATGAATTAGCGGTTTCCTGGTCCACACTTCCGGTCACCGCGAACCCTTTCCGGTTTTGGTAGCGCTTCAGGGCGCCGGCCAGCTCCGGACTCGTCCGTCCGTCGATATTACCGAAATAGAGATTGCGCTTGCGGAGCTCTTCCTGGACCTGCCGGATAGTCTCGTCCGCCCGGAGCCGGCCCGAGGGGACGGCAAGAAGGAGCAAGAGGCAAAGCAGGAGTCGCATGGTCGTACCATTTCATTCGTATGAAAATTATAAATTGGTCGCCTGCCAGAACTTGCAAAAGGCCCCCGGCCAGCTCCGGTCGATCACGCTCTGCCGCGCTTTGTCTCCCATCCGGGCCCGCAGCTTCGCGTCTCCAGCCAAACGGCTGATGGCGCGGGCGAAATCATTAGCGTCATGCGCCTTGGTCACAAAGCCGCTCACTCCGTCGTCTACCAGTTCCTTCGGGCCGCCTAAATCGGACACAATCACCGGCAAACCCGAGGCCTGCGCTTCGATAACCACGTTGCCGAACGTGTCGGTCGTGCTCGGAAAGACAAAAACGTCAGCGGAAGCGTACGCTTTGGCGAGCGCTTCCCCGGTGAGGTAGCCGAGAAAGACTGCGTCCGGCAATGCCTTTGCCAGCGCTTCCGAATAAGGGCCATGTCCGACCACAAAAAGTCTTACGGGGAAACCCTCGTCGCGGACCTTGTGATAGGCAGTCACCAGAACATCGAGATCCTTTTCCTTGGAAACCCGGCCCACATACAGAAGGCGGACCTCACTTCCGTTTACACTCGGGCCCTTCAAAAATGTTGAATCGCGCCGCGCTGGATTGAAGAGATCGGTGTCCAGTCCGCGCGGCAGAATCTTGAGGTTTTCCGGCGCGAATCCGCGATCGATCCAGCATTTCCGGTATTGCTCCGAGTTTACAAAGACGGTGTGGAGCTGTCCGTAGAGCCAGTGCATATAACTCCAGGCCAGGCTTTCGAGGAACCGATCGTCGGTCAGGATGCGGACGTATTCCGGAATATCGGTGTGATAAATGCCGCTAGTTTGCAGGTTCAACATCTTGGCCGCCAGCAACCCGGTGAGACCCATCGGGCCCGGCGTGCTGATAATGATTTCGCTGAATTGCTCCCGCTGAACGTAATCGAGGATCTGCATGATCGGCGGGAAGCTCACCCGCTGGAGCTCGTACTCCGGCAGCTCGAATTCGCCGATCGGCCGGAAATTCTTGATCGGGATGTTGTCCACTTTCAGGTCGCGGCGTGAAGTGACGACAATCAGCTTCTCGCCGGCCGCCATCCCGGCCGCTGTCATTTTCCGGATGGTGGTCGCAACGCCATTCACGTCATCCAAGGTATCGGTGAACCAGGCTCGCTTCCGGTTTTGCAGCTCGACCGGGATCGATCCCGTCATTTGCTGGAAAATTTCGCGGAGCCACTTGCGGGAAGGGGCCTGGCTGTGAAACCCGTAGAGGTAAGGCGAAAGCACGACCAAAATCGGCGC
This sequence comes from Chthoniobacterales bacterium, assembly GCA_049278515.1. Lineage (GTDB taxonomy): Bacteria > Verrucomicrobiota > Verrucomicrobiia > Chthoniobacterales > UBA10450 > AV80. Next base: position 2,681 of record JBAPMH010000314.1, on the reverse strand, counting down.
GATGCCGCTCAGGGCCTGCATGCTTTCGATGATGTTCCCGCTCCTGATCTGCTGGACGAATTTCTCGAAAAGGCGAAACGCGAGCTGTTCGCAGACGAGATTAGCCATCAGGAATGTGCGGCGTTCGGGTTCCGTGACGCCCGCCATTTCCCTGGCCAGCCGCGCCTTTACCTTTGGCCGCGCGAAATGTCTCGAGAGCCCTTTCCAGAGCGAGACCTTGCCCGGCTTGGCCAGCTCGAAAATTTTTCCCGACATCACGCCCTGGGCGATGAAGGTGGCTTTTTCCCGCAAGGTAAATTCCGTGGGATCCCGCCCCTCCATGAAACGCGAGAACATGATCTCCAGCAGGGGAGCGCTCGGCCCGAGACGTTCCGTGAAGCGGTCCTGGATGAAACAGGAAACGGTATTGTAAAAACCGTGGGACAAAGCCAGAGGGGTCCCGCCTTCCCCGAGCGGCGTGCACGCGCCCTTGCGAATGTGCTGGAGGAGATCGGCGGCCGTGCGGGCCCGGGGCGTTTCGGTGTGCGCACCGGCGACGAACTGTCCGCCATGGTCGTCGGAACCGGCGGTAAGAATCTTTTTCCAAGGCTCGGGATGCGTCGGCTGAAGATTGTGACGGTTCGCCAGTTCGTCGATTTTTGCCGGCGTCAGCCCCGAGAGAAGTTCCTGGGTCAGCTTGCTGAGGAGGGCGTCGCGCAAACCGTTGATTCCTTCGAAATGCTTGAAGAGGAGGATCAGCCGCTCGAGGTGCGCGGCTTCCAGTTTGCCGTTGATGCTGTAGAGAGGGTGCGCAACCGAATGGGCAATCCCCGCCTTCTGAAGGTAACCCTGCAGGTCGAAAATGTTCTCCCGAAGAGTCGTTATCTCTGAATGCTGAGACTCGGTTATTCCCCAAACCAAGAGATGAATTTTACACGAGTCAAGAGGAAAAGATGTAGTAACTTCTTCACTTACAAATGTATGCGATAAGTCGGCAATCTGGAGACCGCCTTCGATCGTGTCGTGATCGGTTATAGTGACAAAATCCATCCCCCGCTCCCGGAGCAGCCGATAAAGCTCCCGCGGGTCGGAGTAGCTGTCGGGAAAATCGAACCGCCGAAAGAGCCATTCTTCCGAACGCGCGCTGAATCGCGAATGAATGTGGAGGTCGCAGAGGCTCATGGCGCGGTCGGCTAGGCGCCGCGACGGGTGCGCTTTTCGGCCACCCAGTCGCGATAGGTCGTTGCGGTCCGGCTTTCAACGAGTCGGTCGGTCAACCGCAGGATCTGGTCCCAGATTTCAGGATGATCCCGGTCGGGCGGGTGAATGCTGATGCGGGCCAGAGGCGCATCGGCGAGCGGAGTCACGAGCGCGCGGTTCCAGGCCAGGCTGGCCAGACGTCGCCAGCTGCTGCGGAGGCTGTAAACGAGCGTTCGGGCGTGAAAGTTTTCTCCGGACCGCAAGTCGCGCACGCAGGTCAACCGGGTCGTGTATTCCATTTCGGCTTCCGCAGCCGCGCGTTCCGCCTCGGCGCCCAGGAGCCAGGCAGGCGCGATGAAACCGCGGGGCGTCAGTCCGGCCGCGATGAATTCTGCGCGGGCCCGGGAGATGCGGCGAAAAGCTTCGTCGTAATCGAGATCATAGAATTCGCCTTCATCACTCGTGTAAAGCCGGGTAAAAAACTTATCGCTTAGCTTTTCCTTTTCGCGCCGTGGTCTCTGGTGAAAATAACCGTGGATCACGATCTCATGTCCGCTAGCCTCCAACTCCTGGAGCCATCGGACGAAGGCCCGGTCCTCGGTGGAGCAGCCCCGGTGATGATAGTTTGGCACCACGAGAAGGGAGCAAACCGAAACCCGATGATGGCAAAGCTCCTCGAGGATTTTCGCGACCGCAGCCTGGGTGACCGGGGCGACATCATGCACAGACACGATCAAAGCTTCCCGGTCCGCTTCCGCCGAAAGAGCGAAGATGGGAGATAACGATGTCGCAGTGGCGCCGGTCACGCCGGATTTTCGGTCTCAACCGGGACGCAGACAAGCCCAATCGGTGGATCGAGCGCTCCGTCGCTCGATGGGTGGGAGACGGAATTACGCAATCCTAGCCATCGCGCGACGGAGCGCGCGATCCACCCATGCGAACGATCTCCTCGAATTCGGCCTTCGTCACCGGTTGAACGGACAGTCGGGAAAGACGGAGCAACGCCATGTTCTTCAGGGCTCGGTTGAGCTTGATTTCATCCAGCGCCACCGGCCGCGACAATGCTCGCTCCGGCGCCAGGTCCACCGCGATCCAGTCACCTTCCGTCGCGGTCGGGTCGGGGTAAGCTTCCCGCACGACTTTGGCGATTCCAACGACCGCCTTGTCGGTTACGCTGTGATAGAAAAATGCGAGATCGCCTTTGCGCATCGAGCGCAGATTGTTTCGCGCCGTGAAATTCCGCACGCCAGTCCACGCTGTTTTGCCGTCTGCGACGAGACTCGCCCACGAATAGGCGGACGGTTCCGATTTCACGAGCCAGAATTGTTTCATGAGCAAAAAAAGCTTTTCTCGCCTTTCAGAACGCCATATCACTGTCTGCACCCCCCACGAACGGCGTTAATCAAGTTGATCCCGTGGGGGAAAATCCCTATGGCAACTTATAACGACATCTATATTCGCGACAACTTCGGCGACACGGGCATCATTCCCTCAACCGGCTC
>JBAPMH010000313.1:0-7413 GCA_049278515.1 Chthoniobacterales bacterium | reverse complement strand
GCCAAGCAGGACATGATCAAGCGCTTGAATCTGCAGCCGGAGAATTTCTTCCTCACCCGGGCCGCCACGGTCAAAAAGTTCGCGAAGATGGAAGAGTGGATGAAGCGCTACACCTTTTTTGGGACGCCGGTTTATTTCGAATTTCTCGCCGGCCACCGGGACCTGACCTGCTCGGCGTGGGCGATCCCGACCCGCAACATCAGCGGCTGGAAAGCGCCCTGTTATTTCATGACGGACGCCGCGGGAACGAACGGCACCGGCCATTACCAGAGCTACGCGGAACTGCTCGCGAATGTGGATTGGGACAAGTATGGGGTCGTGGATGGCGTCGCGAAGGATCCGCGTTGCGAAAATTGCATGACGCATTGCGGCTACGAACCGACTGCCAGCCTCGGCTTGAACGCCAGGCCGGGCGACACCTGGAAGACGGTGAAGTTCAACTTCGGGCGGCGGCCAAAACCGACCGGCCTCGGAAGCGAGATTGCTGCCTACAACGGCATCACCTCGGGCAATGGGCATCTGACTGGGAAGCGCGCGGAAGCCGCGGCCAAAGCTTCGTAGCCGATGGCGCCGCCGGTTGCCAACCTGATCCCGCTGCCCAGCGTCGCCCCGAACGCGAGCGGGGCCTATCAGGACGACGATCCCGAAATCGCCAGTGCGATCTCGCGCGCCCAGGAAAATCTTCTCCGGCAACAGCACCCGGACGGGCATTGGTGCGGCGAGCTCCTCGTCGATAGCACGCTTTGCTCCGATTACGTGCTTTTCATGCACTGGCTCGGCGAAGTGGATGACGCTCTCCAGCAGCGCTGCGTCCGTCACATTTTGAAACGCCAGCTTCCGGACGGCGGCTGGAACATTTACTACGGCGGGCCCAGCGAAGTGAACGCGTCGGTCAAAGCGTATTTCGCGCTCAAGCTCGCCGGGCATTCGGCCGATCTGCCGTTCATGCACGACGCGCGCGCCAACATTCTTCGGCTCGGCGGGATTCCGAAGATGAACACTTTCAGCAAGCTCTACCTTGCGCTCCTCGGCCAATTCCCGTGGCAATATCTGCCTTCGATCCCGGTGGAAATGATCCTGTTCCCGAACTGGGCCTTCTTCAACATTCACAAAATGTCGTCCTGGAGCCGGGCAATGCTGATCCCGCTCGCGATCATCAATCACTTCAAGCCGACCCGGGAACTGCCGGGGATGAAGCAGCTCCACGAGCTTTATCCCCTCGGCACCGAGCACAAGGATTTCACGCTCCCGCGCGACCCGCGGTTTTTCGCCTGGCGCAATTTTTTCCTGCGCGCCGATCACGGCCTGAAGCTCATTTCGAAACTTGGCTGGCGCCCGATGCGGAAAAAGGCGCTGGAAGAAGCCGAGCGTTGGATGCTGGAACGAATCGGCGAGGGGAGCGACGGGCTCGCCGCGGTTTTCCCTGCCATGCTGAACGCCTTGATCGCGCTCCGTGTCCTCGGCTATTCGCCGAGCCACCCGGTTTACGCAAAGGCCGCGAAGGATTTTGCCGGGCTCTGCGTTGACGATCCGGACGATTTCCGAATCCAGCCTTGTCTCTCGCCGGTCTGGGACACGGCGATCAATATGATCGCGCTCGCTGAGTCCGGACTGCCGGCGGAGCATCCCGCCTTGAAAAAAGCAGCCGGCTGGCTGGTGGAAAAGGAAGTGCGCCTGCGAGGTGATTGGACGGTCAACAATCCCCATCCGGAAGCGAGCGGGTGGGCCTTCGAATACAATAACGTTTACTATCCGGATACCGACGACACCGCGATGGTGTTGATGGCGCTTCGGCTTGCCCAACCTAATGATCAGGAGGCGCTCGATGCTCTCTTCAAGCGCGCGATCGCCTGGCAACTCAGCTTTCAATGCCGCGACGGCGGTTGGGCCGCCTTCGACAAGGAAGTGACAAAGCATTGGCTCGAAGACATGCCGTTCGCGGACCACAACGCCATCCTCGATCCGACCTGCAGCGATCTTACCGCGAGGACTCTCGAGCTTTTCGGCTATATTAATTTCGACGGGAAACAGCGCTCGGTCCGCGACGCGGTCCGTTATCTGATCGAGACCCAGGATGACGACGGTTCGTGGTATGGCCGCTGGGGCGTGAACTACATTTACGGGACGTGGCAGGTGTTGCGTGGTCTGCGCGCCATCGGAGAAAACATGACGCAGGATTGGATTTTGCGCGGCCGTGATTGGCTCGAGAGCTGCCAGAATTCCGACGGAGGCTGGGGCGAGACTTGCGCTTCCTACGACGACCCGACGACGAAAGGCTGCGGCGAAAGCACCGCCTCCCAAACTGCCTGGGCCATCATGGGAATCTGCGCGTGCGGCGATCTTGATCGTCCGAGCGTGCAGCGCGGCCTGCGGTATTTGCTCAGCAAACAGAACGCGGACGGTTCCTGGACCGAGCCTCAAATTACGGGTACCGGTTTCCCAGGTGTCTTCTATTTGAAGTACGACATGTACCGTCAGAATTTCCCGCTGCTCGCCCTCGCGACCTACATCAATTATCGCAGCGGGCTCGGGCATTATCCGAGTTTCTATCGCTGCTAGGTGGATCGAGTCCCGCGCCTGCGGGATCGCTCGAGGTTGCTATGGCGGTTAAGCCTCGAAGGAAGACATCGCCCGTCGGAGCGGCCGATCCACCGATGTGGCGCTGCCCGGATTGCGGACGGCAGTTCGCGAATCGAAATCAATCTCACGCCTGCGGTCGACATACGCTCGCTTCGCATTTTGCCGGCAAACCGAAAGCCGTGCGCGCCATGTTCGATAAACTATTGACGATCGCGAAACAGAACGGGCCGGTCATTGTTTTGGCCGAGAAAACGCGGATCGCTTTCCAGGTCAGGATGAGCTTTGCGGCCTTTGTCATTCGACGAAACTGGGTGGATGGCCATGTGGTTCTCGCGCGGCGCCTGGAAAATCCGCGCTTTCGCCGGCTCCAAACCTTTTCGCCGCGGAATCATCTCCACGCCTTCCGCCTCGAGCACATCGACGAGATCGATGACGAAGTTGCCGCCTGGTTCGCCGAAGCCTATCGCGTGGGGGAACAACGGCATCTGTCTAACCCGTCATTCCGAGCGTAGTCGAGGAAGCCCGTGGAACGTCGAGCGACGAACGACGGGATCCCTCGACTGCGCTTCGCTCCGCTCGGGATGACAGTCGTGATGCATTGACGCGCCGCGTCCGGCAGCGAAAGTCCACATTATGGCTTACGAATTACCTAAACTGCCTTACGCCTACGACGCGCTCGAGCCGCATATCGACGCGCGGACGATGGAAATCCACCACACCAAGCACCACCAGACTTACATCACCAACGTCAATAACGCGCTCAAGGACAAACCCGAGCTCGCCAGCAAATCCGTCGAGGATCTGATCAAGGACCTCAACTCGGTCCCCGAAGACATTCGCGGCGTGGTCCGCAACAATGGCGGCGGGCACGCGAACCATTCCTTCTTTTGGAGAATCATGGGCCCGAACGCCGGCGGTGAGCCTTCCGGCAAACTTGGCGATGACATCAAATCCACCTTCGGAAGCTTCGACGCCTTTAAGGAAAAGTTTGCCGATGCCGGAGCGAAACGTTTCGGAAGCGGCTGGGCGTGGCTGATCAAAAACAAGGGCGGAAAACTCGAGGTCGTTTCCACTCCGAACCAGGACAGCCCGCTCATGGAGGGCAACACCCCGCTCCTGGGCGTCGATGTCTGGGAGCACGCCTATTACCTGAACTACCAGAACCGCCGCCCCGATTACATCAAGGCCTGGTGGAACGTGGTGAACTGGGACGAGGTCGCGAAGAATTATTGAGCGTGATTCGAGTTCAAGGAGGGGCGCTTTCCAAACCGCCCTCTTGTCTTCGTTTCGGCGGTTTGGAAACCGCCGCTCCTTGTGGCCTACCTAAACGACAACTACCTCAAGCTCCAGGCTGGCTATCTCTTCCCCGAGATTGCGCGCCGGGTCCGTGAATTTTGCGATGCGAATCCGGACGCGGCTCAGCGTCTGATTCGCTGCGGCATTGGCGACGTCACCGAGCCCTTGCCGCCGGCCGTCATCGCGGCCATGCATCGGGCGGTGGATGAGCTCAGCGTGCGGGAGACCTTCCGCGGCTATGGCCATGAGCAGGGTTTGGAATCGCTTCGTGAAAAAATTGCGGAGCAGGATTATCGCGACCGCGGCGCCGAGATGGGTGCTGACGAGATCTTCATCTCGGAAGGATCGAAATCGGACTGCGGCTACATCCTTGATGTTTTGGGCGACCGAAACAAGATCGCGATCACCGATCCGGTCTATCCAGTTTATGTCGACACGAACGTCATGGTGGGGCACACCGGTAGCGCGGATAAATCGGGACGCTACGAAGGCCTTACCTATCTGCCTTGCGGTCCCGCGAATAATTTTGTGGCCGCGCCGCCGGCAGAGCCTGTCGACATCGTTTACCTCTGTTTTCCGAATAATCCAACGGGTGCCGTGGCCTCCCGCGAGCAATTGACTCGCTGGGTCGACTATGCGCGAGAACACGAGGCCATTATCCTGTTCGACGCCGCCTACGAGGCCTACATAAGCGATCCGAAAATTCCGCACTCGATTTACGAAATCCCGGGAGCCCGCGAATGCGCGGTGGAGTTTCGCAGTTTCTCCAAGAACGGCGGGTTCACCGGGGTGCGCTGCGGATTTACGGTTATGCCGAAGAGTTTGCTCGCCCGCACGGCTGACGGCAGCCGGAAGCCGCTCCACCCCCTCTGGCATCGCCGTTGGAGCACGAAAGCGAACAGCGTGAGCTATCCCGTCCAGCGCGGCGCCGAGGCCATTTACACGCCGGAAGGCCGCGAGCAGGTGCGCCATTTGATCGATCATTACATGGGGAACGCGCGCATTCTGCGCGAAGCGGCGGAGCGCGCCGGTCTCCAGCTGTACGGAGGCGTGAATGCCCCTTACATCTGGGTCTCGACTCCTCCCGGCCTGACGAGCTGGCAGATGTTCGATCGGATGTTGCAGGAGCTTAACGTCGTGATCACTCCGGGAAGCGGTTTTGGATCGTGCGGCGAAGGATTTTTTCGGATTTCGGCTTTCAACAGCCGCGAAAACGCCGAGGAAGTCGCGTTGCGCCTGGCTGCTCTCAAACGTTGAACGTTTTGCAGCTGCAAGGAGCGGCGATTTGTAATCGCCGTTTGTTTGGTCGGCGATTTCAAATCGCCGTTCCTTGCGGTCTTGTTCGATGCCAAGCTGCAGGTAAATTTTGCCCTTCGGAATAATCCAATGGCCGTTACCACCAAAAATCTTCCGCAGCTCTATCGTTTCTGTTTCCTGATGACGGGGGACGCGAGCAAGGCGCAGAACGCTTTCCAGGACACCGTCCGGGAAGCGGCTTTGCGTTCCGCGAAGGATGAGCCGCCGCCGGATCGTTTCTGGTTTTTCAACGACGCCCGCTGGCGCTGCCTGGCGCTGGGCGAGCAGGACCTGCAGGCCGAACCGGGAATGCTGGAGGAAGCCGATATTTCCCCGATTGCCCCAAAACAGATTTCACAACTGGAGCCAAACCAGCTCGCCGTTTGGATTGCCGCCGCCCCCGAGCCCCAGCGCAGTGCTCTCGCTCTCTTTTATCTCGATGAATTCACCTTGAATGAAATGCTTTCGATGCTCGAAATGAAGGCGGCCGAATTTTCGCAGCTGATTTCGAGCGGGCGTCGTCAATTTCAATCCTGGCTCGACGCCGTCACCCCCCACTACGAGGAAGAAGTTTTCGATGCCGGACAAGTCTGACCTCCTTCTCAGCTGCGCCCCCATCACGGAAAAGCCGGGCATCGATCGCGCGATGAGAGTGGCGATTCAGAGTGCGCGCCACGGGAAAAAAGCAGTCGCCTTTGGCCATCAGCAGGCGTTCGATGCGGCCCTGGCGAGGCTCGTCCACGAAATTCCCGTGGACGCACAGGTCGCGGAATGGTTCGCCAACGAGAATCTCATTCCGGTGGTGAGGCGCCGGTGGAAAAAGATCCTGCTCAATCCGGTGGTCATCGCCATCGCCCTGGCCCTGCTCGTCATCGGCGGCGTTTTTGCCTATCGGGTGCGCGAACACTTGCTCGACTTCCCCGGCGCGGACAAGGCGCGAAGGCTTCTCACGGTGGGGGCATCGAGCCGGTCGGTGTTGCTAGACCCGTTGAAAACGGAAGCCGGGGCCTTGAGCGACTTCTATTTTATGAAGCACCGCCTCGAGCATTACGATGTGCCGGCCGAGTTCGCGGTTTTCAAAACCCTGGGGACCCGTGTTTTTGATGACGATGAAGTCCGCCGGGTGGCCCAGATCTGGGTGGTGGAAAAACGGATGCAATTCTTTCTCTTTCCAGCCGAGGCCGATCCCAAGACCGGCAGGGTCACCGATTTTTCCGACTGGCGTTTTGTCGAGTTGGAAGGTTGGACTGGTGCAGTGACGCAACGAAACGGCGTTTGTTTCATGGCCGCGATTCGCGGCCGGGAGAAAGATCTCCAGGCCTATCTGGACAAGAAAAAGGAGTGAGCCGGATGTTCCCGCCGGAGCGTTGACATTCCCGGGCGGCAGCATTCAATTTGTCGCCGCGATGCCAGGGTAGCCCAGCGGTAGAGCAGCCCCGAAAGCTTTCGGGTTGGTCGAAACTTGCTAAACTGCACAGAAATCAAAACGCCAGGGTAGCTCAGCGGTAGAGCAGGGGACTCATAAGCCCTTGGTCGGGAGTTCGATTCTCCCCTCTGGCACATTTTCATGGCCTGGACCCTTTGAGCACCGGAGGTGCGAAGGATTACAGCCCGGAGTGAAGCGCAGCGAAACTCCGGGATACGCGTCTCCAGTAACCGAACCCCGGAGGGGTGGCGGAAGATGCGTGTCTAGCGTGCTGGAAACGTTCCGCCGCCCCTGTTCAGGGGCTTGCCCTGGGTGGGGGAACTACGACCCCGGAGTTTCGCTTCGCTCCACTCCGGGCTTTATTCCGGCGCCCCCTCGGGGCTTGACGAAGGAATCGCCTAAGGCGCATCCGCTAATAGCTGGGCGTGCTCACGCTTTGCACGGCGAAGTGGCTACGGAAGAGCGCCGGAGGCGCGTAGGATTAGAGCCGGGAGTGAAGCGGAGCGAACTCCCGGACCGCACGTCGCAAGCGAATAACCCCGAAGGGGTGACGGAAACAGCGCGCTTGTCAACGGGCGCAAATACTCTGCGGTCATTCTGAGCGGAGCGCAGCGGAGTCGAAGAACTCTGTCATGGTGCGAGCGACGCCGATCGCCGGGGTTTGAAAGCCCGGCCTCGCCAACTTCGTTGGCTGCGTTACGGCTCGACTTCGCTCGGGATGACAAATTGGAAATGACGCTGAAAATAGATCGTGGCCGAACTCTATCTCGAAGATCTTCACGCCGGCGATCGCTTTGGCTCGGACACGATTGAGG
>JBAPMH010000312.1:0-2399 GCA_049278515.1 Chthoniobacterales bacterium | reverse complement strand
TGGCCGGGTCGCGCGCCGTTCGCAGCGCCGCTCCGCACTTGCCGCAAAAGCGGGAGTGAGATGGATTCTGACTCTGGCAATGTCCGCAAATCACCATGGGGAATTGCATCATGCCAGATCGCCGGGCCGAGGAAAAGGGCGAAGCGTCCCAGGGAGAGGCGCGGCCGGAAAGAGCTTGGCCCGGCCGGGGCCATTTGTTAGGCAACGTTGATGGATGGCTCCCCGGATGAAATCGACCTCGGCGCGACGGTGCGCGGATTAAGCCCCGGCCAAAAGGTTTTCCGGCGCTATTTGCTCGTTCGAATTCTGGGCCGTGGGGGAATGGGCGTAGTCTGGCTGGCCCGGGATGACGAGTTAGAACGCGAGATTGCGCTAAAATTCCTCCCCGGCGTCGTGATCCACGACCGTGCCGTGCTTGACGGTCTGAAGACGGAGACGCGGCGCAGCCTCGAGCTGACCCACCGGCACATTGTTCGCATCTACGACTTCGTTCAGGACGAGACGGCCGCCTGCATTTCCATGGAATACGTGGACGGCGACACCCTTTCGACCCTGAGGGCGCGGCGAGCCTCGCGCGTTTTCGACCCGACCGATTTGCAACGCCATGTCGGCGAACTTTGCGAAGCGCTGGATTACGCCCACAACCGGGCCCGGATTGTCCACCGCGACCTCAAACCCTCGAACCTCATGGTCAACAGCCGCGATGAAATCAAGGTCGCCGATTTCGGGATCGCGCGGAGCCTCACCGATTCGGTGAGCATGCTCACTCACACGCGGCACACCAGCGGCACTCTGCTTTACATGAGCCCGCAGCAACTCGAGGGCGAGTCCACTTCGCCGCTCGATGACGTGTATTCAGTGGGCGCCGTTCTTTACGAGCTGCTCACGAGCAAACCGCCTTTTTATCGCGGCCAGATCGATCACCAGATCCGGACCAAACGGCCGGTGCCGATGAGCGAGCGGCGCAGTGAATTGGGAATCGAAGCCGCCCCTATCCCGGCGCTGTGGGACCGGACGGTAGCAGCCTGCCTCGCGAAAAATCCCGCAGATCGCCCGCAGGGGGCCCAGGAGATCGCGCGCTTGCTTCTCTCCGCGGACGTGGGATCGCAACCCACCCTGGTTCTACCGCCGGTGCTGGAACCGCGGGCCACCTCACCCGACCCGCCACTTCCGCCTCCTGGGCCAACGCAAGTCCCCTCGTTTCCTCGATCGATCGATCCAAAACCGGCCACTTTCGTGGCGGCGGCGGTGGGAGCGATTCTCATCGCTCTCGTCATCCTCTTTGTTGTCGCTCGCCGCAGCCAGACCGTCGAGCATTCGCAGTCGCCGTTACCGGCGGCATCGCCATCGCCGACCGCGGCCAAGGCGGAGACGGGCCGACTGGTTGTGAATACGATTCCGGCCGAGGCATCGGTTTACCTGGATGGGAGCGATCGCGGCAAAACGCCGCTGGTCATCGAAGACGTCAGCGCCGGGATTCATCACCTCAGCATCGAAGCGCCCGGATATGTGGCCGGCAGTTTGATTGCGGACGTTAAACCAGGCGCTACGTCGGATTTTGGCACTCTGCACTTGATGGCGCTCAATTCACCTTCGCCGCTCCCCTCGTCCCCGAGCGCGTCCGAGACTAGGTACTACACGCCGCCGCCCGCACCGCCGCCGCCCACCGTGCCGACACGCGATCTGGCCGCCGAAATCGAGCGGTTCGTTTACGAACACCTCCGCAAATCGGTCAACGCCGACATCAGCGGGATCATGGCCGACTACGCCGATCGAGTCGATTATTATGAGAACGGCTATGTCGATCGCGCGTTCATAATCAGGGATCGCCAGACTTATGCGGCCGGCTGGCCATCCCTTCGAATCACGCGGAATGGCGGGGTGCGAATCAACGACAGCTCAAACCTGAACCGGGTGATCATCTCGTTCGATTACAGCTTCGACGCGCGGAACAACAAAGGGATCCATTCGCTTGGTAACTCGACCAATATGTGGGTCCTCGATGCTTCCTTCGGCGGACTAAAGATCGTCGCGGAAAAGCAAAACATCACGAATCGGAAGCGGACGCGATGAGAACCGCCGCTCTCGCCGCTTTGTTCCTGGGCTGGCTGGCGTGCCCGTCGTTTGGAGAAACCTATACGGTCGCGATTGACGTCGGCCATACCCGGGTAAGTCCCGGCGCCATTAGCGTGACGGGAAAACCCGAATACGAATTCAATTTGCGACTCGCCCGCAAGCTCGAAGAGAGACTGAAGGAAACGAATCAGAATAGTGGCGCCACGATTGTGCCGTTTGTCATTTCGTCAGAGAAAGCCATGACGCTCGTCGCGCGAACGAAAATGGCCGCCGACCGGAAAGCCAATCTTTTTGTTTCCATCCATCATGACTCCGCCCAGGAC
>JBAPMH010000311.1:0-1505 GCA_049278515.1 Chthoniobacterales bacterium | reverse complement strand
ACCAAAGAATCGTCATTCACCGTTTTCTAAACGTAGCGTTGGCTTGAACAAGGTCGCCATCAGCCGCGTGGACAATATTTGATAAACCGCACAACTTGAACCCGCGCCCGGCCAGAAATTCGTTCGTCTCCCAGAACAGCCACGCGCCGGCATAGAGCTGCTCGAAGAATACTTCCGCGTAGATCACCTGCACCCGGTCGAGCACCTCGGCGCCGCCAGTCAGGACCAGTCGCTCCGCGCCCTGCAAATCGAGTTTCAACAAATCGACACCCTGCAACCCGTGCTGCGTCATTAACTCCGGCAGTGTCAGAGTGGGAACAGTTACCGTCTTGGCCACAGCTAAATCGCGCGAAAACCATTTTGAATTTCGCGGATCGATTGGGAGCAGCGAACTCGATGCCTCGGACCGGTTGATCTCGAAACGCGCTTCACCGTTGCGATCGGACAGCGCCGCGGCCACCACGACGATCCGCGGATCGCTCGCATATTGCACCCGAAGCCTTTCGCCCAGTTCCGGAATTGCTTCGACGAGAATCACGCGCTCAGGCTGGTGCAGGCGAAGAAACGCGTCGGTAAAGGCGCCGCGGTTCGCGCCGCCATCGATCACATAACGATAGGGCAGGCGCGGGAGGTGGCGCAGATTGCGAAAGGAACGGCGATATTGCTTGTCAAAAAGCGACCTAAGCTCTTGTCCAAGGCGGGCCATGGCTCCTTACATAGCATGCCTCCCGTGAAATCCCTTGCAACTTATGGAGATGGGCAGATGCTTGCCCATTATGAGCTTGTTCGCTTTACTGCCCAATCTCGGCGGACCTGACTTAATCATTATCCTCCTGATCGTTCTCGTGCTCTTCGGCGCGAAGAAGCTGCCCGAACTGGCGCGCGGAATGGGTTCGGCCATCAAGGAATTTCAGAAAGCGAAAGATGAGTTCAGCGATGAGCTCCATGGCGCCGGTAAGACGGACGCGGCGAAGGCAGACGTCAAAACCCCGGCGGCAACAGTCCCGCGAATTGAGAATTCGCCGGCGAATGTCGCTGCCACCGAAGTCCGGACTGAGCCGGACCTGACTCGGGCGCCAAATTCCGACAGAACGGACCGGGTTTAACTCGAGCGACCACCTGCTGGTCGTTCAGTCCAGGTATTTGACGTTGCCCGGACATTGCGACACAGTCGCGGCTCGCGTCCGCCCAGCCGGCGAAGCGCGATCTATCCATTGCCATGCCCGATCCCGACCTGCGCCAGCAAATCAAGGAAATGCTGGTGAAAAACCTGATGCTCCAGACCACCGCCGACCAAATCGGTGACGATCTCCCGCTGTTCGGTCCCGGCGGTCTCGGCCTCGATTCCATCGACGCCCTCGAGCTGGTCGTGAGCATGGAAAAAACTTTCGGCGTCGGCGTTCCGAATTCCGAAGTGGCGGCAAAGGCGTTGCGCACCGTAAATACGATCAACGATTACATCCTCGAGAAACGCGCGGCAACGATGTAGAGGCGCTCGCCGCGGC
>JBAPMH010000310.1:0-3194 GCA_049278515.1 Chthoniobacterales bacterium | reverse complement strand
TTTTAATAATGAACGACCAATCGTCTTCCTCTCGCAGCCGCTGAAAAAAACCAGCGGGAAGCGAGAGCAAATGTTCGAGCTCCGCGACCGAGCGCAGGAGTCTCGCGGTGAATTTTTCGGCGGTTTCCATCCCAAGCCGGCTTAACTCAGCCGTTCCGCGCGCGAACTGGCAATCACCTGCTGATTGAATGCAACGGCCCGCCAGTCGTGGTCCTGAGTCGCTTTCAGGAGAAACGCTGTGAAGCCGTCGGTCGTGAAAAAATGGAGATGAGAGAAAGTATAAGGTTCTTCAAAATCGCCGAGTTCGACGGTGGGAACGATCGGTCGACCGACAAATAACTCGCATTCGTCGACCTTTTCTGGATCTGACATAAGCTCGCCGTCCTCGGAATAATGGGCCCTCCAAAGGGTGTTGTTTGGAAGGACAACGATGGGCAAAATCAGAGTGAAAAGATGCTTCTGATCGTGGTTGGCGTAGCGCATCGCCACCGTGACTAGGTCGAAAGCCGAGGAGAGAGCTTGAAACCATTTCTCGTAAAGGTCCGAGTCTCTCGCGCTAGTATAGCTTCCGGTCTTCTTGCCCGGTTTTAATTGGAGAATGTTCCGACCGACGAAACCTTCCGACGGATAAATCGATTCATCGACAGCAACGTTGCGAATCACACCCGCGGCCGCAACATCGAGATAAACTTGACCTGTGGCTGTTTGAAACAGACCACCTGTCCGCGATTCGACCAAATCGTGCGTCGCTTCGCGCTTGGCTCGATTGCTACCGGAGATAACTACCGGTGAATCTACGGAAACATTTTTGCACTCAATCGCGAAACTCAACGCTGTTTCGTAACGGCGAAACACCCATCGAAAATCGAACTCGCGTGTTTTGTGGGTTTGCGGGTCGCGATAGCCGCCGCCGTGTTGAAGCTGACTCTCTCGACGGTAGCTTTGTAGAATTCGGCGCACCCGCATCTCGTGGCCGAAACCCTCGCCAGCGATTATCTCCTTAATGTCGTCTGGGGTTATCGCCATTTAGATTGATTGCCGGTGAGAGGAATAAGGGGTCGGGCGGCGCCTGTTCCCCCTCGGAAATGCCAGGCCCGCCCGACCAATTAGTTTCCGTGAAGAAAACTGACTTTTGTGAGCATGCATTACAGACCGACGCCCTGGCAAGAACAAGCGCGCGGGGGCCGTGTCCACGTCAGCTCGCCTCTACAATCGGGCCTGTTCAAATCCTGTGTCGTCTCCGCCAACAGCAACGGCAATCAAGAGCATCGACATGCCTGATTCTCGCGCCAATTGTTCTCGAAGCCTGCATTGCTTCCGTGTTTCCTCAGACGGGCCTCCATCTCTGGCCCTGTTTTCTTCCGCGGCGTTTTCTTCTCCTGTGCAAACGGAAACTTCATC
Organism: Chthoniobacterales bacterium; assembly: GCA_049278515.1. Classification (GTDB taxonomy): domain Bacteria; phylum Verrucomicrobiota; class Verrucomicrobiia; order Chthoniobacterales; family UBA10450; genus AV80. The sequence goes on along the minus strand of JBAPMH010000310.1, from coordinate 1,793 downwards.
GCCCACGCGCTCGTAAGGCAACACCGCTACAATCGCTGCAACTCGTTCGGCCGCATCGCCAGGCGAATTAGCAAAAAGCCAAATGCAAAGAATTCCGCACTGACAGTCCCAATACAGCGGATGCCCTGGCAGCGCGCGGACCTTCACATTGACGCGATAAAGGGTTGCCCGCTCGGTTAATGGTTCCCTATCGTTCACGCCAATCGCCCGGCGCCTTCTACGATCATTTCCAAAGCCTCGCGCTCGTTGCGCAGGCCCGGATGATGCATAATAAATTCCCGTAATTGTCCGAATTCGATGGACGCATCCGCAAACGGCTTCGTCGAGATTTCGCGCACTAATCTCGTGAAGATCATACGGGCATTTCCCCCGGCGCGTGACAAAATACACGCGATGTTTTCAGGATCGCTCGACCCGCGGCAACTCAGCCAAAATTCTCGATGCGCCCTTCAATCCCCCTGCCCGTCCCGTTGGAAGTCGCAGGCGCGGTTCCCGTCGCTTTCTGAACGATGGAAAGCGCGAGCTGAGCGAAGTCCTTTTTGGGCATGGATTAGCCCTATCAGGTTTTGTCATTTTCCGCGAGCAATTTTCTCCGACTCACGCGCGGTTGCCGTTAACCACGTTCTGTACCAAGGGCCAAAAATAATTCGGAAAAGATTTTTTTAGAGACCAGCCAGATAGCGAGAGGAATCGAAAGAATCTGGCAAACATTAGCCAGGTCGTTCAAGACACTGTGAACATCACTCACGGTGATGAAGAGCCTAACCGTTTCGCCCGATTTTTCAACGAGAATTTCTCGTCGGAATTTCAAACTGAGGCACTACCAGTCATCTGGTGTTGCCTCTGATTGAGTATGGAAACTAGGAAATCAGCGGTTGCGAAAGTTGCGGATAATCGCGTTTACAAGCGCCACAACTCCGGCAATTAAAACCACCCAAAAAAGCACATCCCGCATCCACGGGTCGAGGGTAAGGGCGAGCATAAGAAAAGGGCCGTCCCTCAGGTCCGTGCGAAGGCTCAAGAGAGACGGCAGCGGGCATTTCCCCTTGGAATCGCGCCGCAAGCCGAGAATGCCGGGAACGGCGACGATGGGTCAAGACCAATCGCCAAACGTCGGCGGATGTTCGACAAAAGGCTTGCAGGTCTCTTGAAAAAATTCACGCCGCGAAAGTGTTAGAGCGCGAATGGCGAATCCCCCTGTTCGGAACCAGTCGCGCCTACCGATGCTAGAAGTCAATTAGCCCAAACCCAACGGCGGAATCCATGTTTATTAGGCTGCCAAGTTTCTGCCCTTCGTTGTTCGTAAACGCCTGAACCAGTTGATCAACGTCCCGCCTTTGTTCGAGGAAGAAGCGGATGAGCAACGCACACGCATCAGCGATTTGAAGAAGGGAAGCATCAGATTTTTCTTGGAAGCTAGGCGCGTGAACGATCTTTCGCAGAGGCAAAAAATCCCGTCCCAGCTGCAACGAATGAGACCAGTGCATTACTTCAAATCGCCTAAACTGTGGTCCTCCGCGGGTGAGGTCGTGCAGCTCTTTTACCGTCCTAGCCGTCTGAGTGTTATTTTCGACGTAAAGACCAGCGACTTCCTTAGTTTCGGCTTTTTCTCGCATGTACTTCTCCGCAGCGACCACGCACTGCGTAAAAGCAAGCGAGTGCCCTATAGCAACCATCTCCCGCGCCTCGCGCTTATTTTGGGCCACGCGGTCGTCCTCGTTTTTGCGATAGTCTTTCCTAATGTAACCAAATGCGACAGGCAGATGAAGCTTTGCCGGGAGCGCGAGTAACTC
>JBAPMH010000309.1:0-1999 GCA_049278515.1 Chthoniobacterales bacterium | reverse complement strand
CCGCTACAAACTTCCCCGTCTCGGCCTATTTGGCCTGTCCAAGCATTTTCTGGAAACGGGGATCATTCCGAATTGGGTCCCACTGCCAGCGGGAACGCAAATCACTCAGAGTGATGCAACAGTTCGTGTTGTCGACCTGGCCGGGAGTGGCGAGCAGATGCTCCAGAAGCGGCAGGGCGGAATCGGCGTCGCCGGCGCGCGTGTAAATCATCGCCAGAAATCCGGTTATCCAGGGCCCATCCACCGCGTCCTTGGATTCGGGCAGGAGCTCGACTGCCCGGCGGCCTTCCCGGATTGCTTCTTCTTTCCGGCCCATAAACGAATAGAGCAATCCAAGATTGGCGTGTCGCACCCCATTGCCGGGGGCCTGTTCCACCGCCTTTTCGAAAGCCGGCAGGGCATTCGCGAACTGGGTTTGAGTAGCGGCGAGATCGCCGCGGGCGAGGGCGACGCAACCGCGATAAAAACTCTTTGGAGTCGGCAGGCCGTTTGATTCGAAGACTTCAAGCGGGCAGGAGGTCATGGCCAGTTCGGCGGCCGTGTAGTCCCTTTCAATCATGGCCAAGTCCCAGCGTGCCCTCGTGACCAGACCCGCGGGATCGATCCCCGGCGGAATTCCCGCCAGGACCGCTTTCAGCGGGGCGGTGTTTCCACTCGAATAGAATTCGATGTAGGCCCGGTTGATCTTATAGTTGGCGGACTCTGGCGCCAGGGTAACCACGCGATCGTAGGCGCGCGCCGCCTTCGGCCAATCGTGAAGAATGGCGTGAGTGAAGGCAATCTCGAGCGCGACATGCACGTTACCCGGGTCGACCGCCTGGGTCGCCTTCAGCAGTTCGAGATTCTCACTGAACTTGCCCTGCCGGCGCCGAATCGCGGCCCTGAAGTACCCGATGTCGCTGTCGTTAGGCAAAGCCGCCGCCGCCATGCGAAATTCCTCGAGCGCCTTCTCGTAATCCGCCTCCGCCCAATAATGATAAAGACCCAGGGCGAGGTGGCCTTCGCCGAGGTCCGGACTGAGCTCGAGCGCTTTTTCGGCCGTTTTCTTCATGAGCGCTTTGCGTTCGTCGGTCGGGTAAAACCAGCGATAAATCCGCGCCTCCGTCGCGGAAAGTCTGGCATGAGCGAGCGCGAACGAAGGATCATGCTGGATGGCATCGGTATAGAGCTCTTCGGCCACCTTGTAGGCTTCAAAGAGCCGGTCCGGATTCGATTCATAAGTGCGCGCCTTGAGGTAGAGTACGTAGGCGTCGGGATTTTCCGTCGGTTTGGTTTCGACCCGCCCTTTTTCTTCGGGGCTGAGCGTGGCCCGCAACTCGGAGGCGATCTCCGAGGCCAGCTCGCCCTGAAGCCCGAGCGAATCGGCCAGCGGCCGGTCGTACCGTTTTGCCCAAAGATGGCGATCGTTCCGGGCATCGATGAGCTGCACGCTGACCACCACCCGATTTTCCCCGCGGCGGACACTCCCCTCCAGGACGTTTACCACCCCCAGGGCCTGGGCGATCTGGGGCAGGTTTTTCTTCGTCGCGCCCCGGTACGGCATGACCGATGTCCGGCTGATCACCCTGAGGTCGTGAATTTTTGCGAGGCTGGTCAGGATGTCGTCCTGAATTCCATCGGCAAAAAAGGCGTTCGTCTTGTCGTCGCTGAAGTTTTCGAAAGGAAGCACCGCAATGCTCTTTTCCGGTGCATCAGAGCCGATTTCGCCGGGCCGGAGCCGTTGATAAAGGAGAAAGGCAACCACGCAGACGAGCACGCCGATGATCAGCGCGTTGAGTTTTTGGCCGGTGCGCTTCTTGTTGGATTCTGCGGGCCCGGCGTCTTCCGTCCGCTTGATGCCTTCGGGAGTAAGTTCGTAGGCCCAGGCGAGAATCGCGGCGATAGGGAACCCAAGCGCGAGGAGAACGACGACGAGCCGGACGCACCACCGCGGGATTTCCAGGACTGGAAAGGTCGAAGCCGCGATCTGAATGATGAGCCACGAGACGACGGCATAGGC
>JBAPMH010000308.1:0-4166 GCA_049278515.1 Chthoniobacterales bacterium | reverse complement strand
ATCAAAGTCAAATCACTCGCCTTTACCGGCATTCCAGTTACCGACATGAAGCGCGCTCGCGCGTTCTATGAAGGTGCGCTTGGGCTCAAACCGGCCGGGGAATTCGCGGAGGGAGTCTGGATTGAGTACGAGCTCGGGGATGCCACGCTCGCGATTGGGAGTGTGGGCGATCAATGGAAACCGTCGCCTGATGGAACGAGCGTGGCGATCGAAGTCGACGACTTCGAAGGTGCAATCAACGCCTTAAAGGCAGCTAACGTGACCTTTGCGGCCGAGGGAATAGAGAGTCCTTGCTGTCGCATGGCGGTGGTCCAGGACCCGGACGGGAACAAGATCATCATTCACAAGTTGAAATCGGAAAATGAAAGGCAGCCATGTCCATGATTAAGGAAGTCGCATTTGTCGCCATCGCGGTGAGTGACGCCGAAAAAGCGCGGAAGTTTTACCAGGAGACCCTTGAACTGAAGCCGGCAACCAGCGCAATGGGCGGCGCCTGGGTCGAGTACGAGCTTGGGGCGACGACGATTGGAGTCGGTTGTCATCCGTCCTGGCAACCATCTCGGGACGGAACAACGGTCGCCTTTGAAGTGGACGACATCGACGCGACTATCAGCAAGCTCAAGGAACGCGGCGTGGCGTTTGACATGGATAAGATGGAAACGCCGGTTTGCTGGATGGCACAGTTTCGGGACCCCGACGGAAACAAGCTTCTTGTGCATAAGAGAAAATAATGACGAATGACGAATGTCGAATGACGAAAGAATGATCAAATGACGAAGTCCGAAAAACTCCGCAAGTCACGCTCAACCCATTTGGTCATTCGAGGTTCGTCATTGATTCGTCATTCGTCATTCGTCATTCGTCATTAACCCCATGTCTGTTTTAGTCGATAAAAACACACGGTTGCTGGTCCAGGGAATCACCGGATCGGTCGGCGGTTTTCACGCCCGCCAATGCATGGAGTACGGCACCAACGTGGTCGCGGGCGTCACCCCGGGAAAGGGCGGGCAGATGTTTGACGACAAAGTGCCGGTCTTCGACACCGTCTGGGAAGCGCGCCAGCAGACCGGTTGCAATGTCTCGGTGATTTTCGTGCCGGCCGCGGGGGCGGCGGACGGAATTTTGGAAGCGGTCGATGCCGGGGTCGAGCTCGTCATTTGCATCACCGAAGGGATTCCTGTGACCGATATGATGCGGGTGAAAGCCCAGATGGCGGCCAAAAAGAGCCGGCTGATCGGGCCGAACTGCCCGGGGATCATCACGCCGGGCGCCTGCAAGATCGGGATCATGCCGGGTTACATTCACAAACCGGGCAACGTGGGCGTGATTTCGCGGTCGGGGACGCTAACCTATGAAGCGGTCTGGCAGCTCACCTCCCGGGGCCATGGCCAATCGACCTGCATCGGCATCGGCGGCGACCCGATCAATGGAATGTCGCACCGGGATGCGGTGAAACTTTTCAATGAAGATCCGCAAACCGAGGCGTTGATTCTGATTGGCGAGATTGGCGGTACGGGGGAAGAAGAAGCGGCGGAATGGATCCGAGAAAACTGCAAGAAACCAGTCGCGGCGTTCATCGCCGGGGCGACGGCCCCTCCAGGCCGGCGGATGGGCCACGCGGGCGCGATCGTTTCGGGTGGCAAGGGGACGGCCGCTGGAAAAATCGAAGCGCTTAAGGCCGCGGGCATTGCCGTAGCCGAAACACCAGCGACAATGGCGGATACATTGATTGCACGAATGAAAGGCCAGTCATGACGGTTTCACGCGGACTTGAAGGGGTCATCGCGAATTCGACCGCTTTGAGCGACGTGCTCGGCGAAAAGGGCCAGCTGATTTATTGCGGCTACGACATCAACGAACTTGTCGGCAAGGTCACTTACAAGGAAGTCGTTTATCTGCTTTGGCATAAGAGACTGCCGAATCGAAAAGAGCTCGATGTCTTCGTCCGCGAGCTCCGCAGCCAGCGGCAGCTCCCGGAACCGGTCATCGATTTCCTGAAGTCCGCCCCGAAGGATGCCAACCCGATGGATGTCATGCGGACGGCCATCTCAATGCTCGGTCTTTTCGATCCCGACGATGGGAGGGAAATCACTCCCGAGATCAACCGAAAGCGGGCGACCTCGATTACGGCGAAAATCGGCGTGATTGCGGCGTACTTTCATCGGGCTCGCCAGGGCAAATCGCTTCCTCCGGTCCGCGATGATCTGACTGAAGCCGAGCATTTCCTCTACTTAATGTGCGGAGAACCGCAGTCGAAGGAGGCCAGCGACACGCTCGACGTCGCGTTCATTTTGCACGCGGACCACGGCATGAACGCCTCGACCTTCAGCGCTCGCGTCACTATTTCGACACTCTCGGACTTTTACTCGGCGATCACGGCGGCGATCGGCACGCTGAAAGGGCCTCTCCACGGCGGCGCCAACGAGGGAGTAATCAACATGCTCGAGGAGATCGGGAGCGAGGACAAAGTGGACGCTTATATTGAAAAACAGCTGGCCGAGAAAAAGAAGATCATGGGGATCGGCCACCGCGTTTACAAGACGCTCGACCCGCGCGCGCCCCATTTGCAAAAAATGGCCAAGAAGCTGAGCGAAAAACTCGGAGAGCCAAAATGGATCCGGATGTCGGAACGGATCGCGCAGTTAATGAAGGAAAAGAAGAACCTGAACGCCAACGTCGATTTCTATTCGGCGACCGTTTACTACTCGCTGGGAATCCCGACCGATCTGTTCACCCCGATTTTCGCCATCGCGCGTTGTTCCGGCTGGTGCGCCCAGGTCCTGGAGCAGCTCGAAGACAATCGTCTCTATCGGCCCCTGAGCGAATACGTCGGCGAGCCGGTCGGCAAGAAAGTCGTGCCCCTGGACGAGCGGCCGTAGGGGCCAACCGGGGCCTGCACGGTAGGCTGGACATTTTTATCGCGGTCGCTAATCTCGGCGCGAATGAAAGCCGTCTCGCTCCTGGTTTTGCTGGGATTCTGTGCGATCCAGAGCCTTTCGGCGCAGACGGGAATCCTCGACGTCGGAGCGGATCCTAAGCTCCATGGGCCGGCCCCCACTAATTACCAGGAGATTATCACCAACTGGCTCCAAACCGTGCTCATCGATGCCCCGAGCGCGCAAATCGAATGGATCAGTGGCCCCAAGCCCGGCAGCATGCCGGAAAAGAAAAACGGGAACCCGCTCTTTGGCTATCTGGTTGAATTCAGGCTGAATTCTCGGAATCGATTTGGAGCATACACCGGAATGCAAAGGAAAACGGTCTTGATCCACGACGGCCAGGTGATTAAAGCGAAAGGGTTCGCTCTTTAAATGAAACTCGCTCGGAACAGGTGGATCAAGGCGGAGGGAGGAATCGCAATCTGGGTAATCGTCGCCGCGCTGGTGGGAGGAGCCCTTTGGTTTCTCTATTCGTCTCGTCAGGATGGCGAAAAGAATGCGCGGGCGTTTGCGGTCGAAGCCACCAATCGCGTGGCCGTGCAATACGATGAAAAATATCTTCACGTCCATCTCAGTCCCGCTGCGCAGACGAAGTACTTGCAATCGTGGCGGGAACGCCTGATGCAAAACCTGCGGACGTTAGGGCCCGTGAAGCAGCCGATCGAGGTCAAAGGCGATGTCCATTTCACCTCGGGCTTCTTCGATCCCATGGGCAACTTTCGCGCGGAGTTGAGTTATCCCACGACCACCGCCGTCATGGAGCTGGTCGTTACGCGCGGAATGACGGTCTGGCAGATTGACGACATCAACCTGATCTGGACACCGGTGCCGACTCCGACGCCCGCACCCACGCCGGTCATGACGCCGACCGCCACTCCCGCACCGGCGCCTGAGCAGCAGCAGCAGAGGCGGAGGCGCCGGTAAGACTGTAACGACGGCGCTCTGTCGCCGTAACACACTCGGCTGCTATTTAGAGCGTGGTACGCCGACAGAGCGGCGTCGCTACAACGCACACATCGAGGCTAACCCAGCAGTCGATCCAGCGAGTCGACGCAAAGCTGCGACCACGTCTCCAGGTTTTCCCGGCGGGCCAGCAGCTCGTTTTTTGTTAGAAAGGCGACATTGGTGATCATCGCCTCGCGTTTCTGCACCTTCGGTTCGGCCAGCCGGAAAACGTGTACGATCCCCAAATGGACCCGGCCGACCTCGGTCGTGTCGTCATTGAGG
>JBAPMH010000307.1:0-4164 GCA_049278515.1 Chthoniobacterales bacterium | reverse complement strand
TTCATGTTTTACGCGATGGCGGAAAACAAGATCGACCTGCGAGGTTATCGTTTCGAGCATCGTCTTGAAGACATTCAAACCTTGAACGAACGGGCGCTCCGGGGCGAACTGCACATTTCGGCGATCTCGATTCACGCCTTCGCCTATGTCAGCGACCGCTATGCGCTTCTGCCCTGCGGCGCAAGCATGGGAGACGGCTACGGCCCGATGGTGGTCGCGATTGACACCGATGGGCTGCCGGCCGATCCGGCGGATAGTGAGGTTCGCGCCTGGCTCAAAGGCCGGACCATTGCGATCCCGGGCCGGATGACGAGCGCCTATCTCGCCCTGCAATTGTTTCTCGGAGATTTCGATTACGTCGTCGTACCCTTCGATCAAATCTTTGACGCGGTAAAAGGCGGGCAGGCCGCCGCGGGTCTGATCATTCATGAAGGCCAGCTGACCTATCGAACCGCGGGGTTCAGAAAAGTCGTGGACCTGGGCGAATGGTGGAAGCGCGAGACGGGTCTCCCTCTGCCGCTGGGCGGCAACGTTCTGCGCAAGGACATCGCGCCTCCCATCCAGCGCGACTTGCTCGCGATCATGCGCGAGAGCATCGATTACGGTCTGGCGCACCGGCGGGAGGCGGTGGCGCATTCGATGCCCTATGCGCGCGACATGGACGCCGGGCTTGCCGGGAAATTCATCGGCATGTACGTGAACGATTACACCCGTGATTACGGGGAGACTGGCCGCAGGGCCGTGCGCGAATTTCTTCGGGTCGCCCACGAGCGCGGGTACATCACGAAAGTTCCGGCCGTCGAATTCGCGGAATAGGGCGCCTATTTTTTCGGCTTGGTGGAGGGCTTGCCAGCCTCTTTGGCAAACGTTTTCACCCGTTCGAACTCCTTCTGGAAGCCGGAAGTAAAGTCGTGCGTTCCGTACTCAAAGAGGACGACGAAGCAAAAGGTGAAGAACACAAAGAGAACGAGCCAGAAAAGCCCGCGGATCAGCGACATGCCGTCAATGGTAACTTACTCGACTCCGCAGGTCAATGAGCCGGCATGTTCTCGCAACTTCCCATTTGAAGGGTCACTCGAAACTGCCATCCTTTCCGAGCCATGCGCGTGCCTTTGCTCGATCTCAGCGCCCAATATGCAGCCCTGGCCGGCCCAATTCGGGCCCAGATTGACGACGTCCTCGCGACCCAGCAATTCATTCTCGGGCCAAGGCTTGAGGCATTTGAGGAAGCAATTGCCGGGTATTGCGGTTCGCCGCATGCCATTGGCGTTTCCTCCGGCACCGATGCGCTCCTGGCGATCCTGATGGCGCTCGGGGTCGGGCCCGGCGACGCTGTCATTACCAGCGCCTACTCCTTCTTTGCCACCGGCAGCTGTGTCGCGCGGGTGGGAGCGACGCCAGTCTTCATCGATATCGACCGCGAGACCTGCAACATTTCTCCAGCCGCCCTCGAGCGTTATCTCTCCACCTGCCAGCGCGACGATAAGGGATCGGTCCGCACGGCCCAGGGCCAGCAGGTGCGCGCTATCGTTCCCGTGCACCTTTACGGCCTCTGCTGCGAGATGGACGCCATCCAGGAAATCGCCGAGCGCTTCCAATTGCGAGTCATCGAAGACGCGGCCCAGGCCATCGGAGCCGAATATCCATTTCGAGGTCGAACGGCCAAGGCGGGCACGATGGGCGAGATCGGTTCATTCAGCTTTTATCCCACAAAAAATCTTGGGGCCGCCGGCGATGCCGGAATGGTGATTTGCCGGGAGGAGTCGTTTGCAAAGCGTCTGCGGGAATGCCGGCAACACGGAATGGAGCCCCGCTATTATCATCACTTCATCGGCGGCAATTTCCGTTTGGATGAAATCCAGGCCGCTATCCTGAACGTGAAGCTGCCTTTCCTCGACGGCTGGTCCGCTGCCCGGCGCGCCGTCGCGGATTTTTACCGCGAAGAATTCGCTCGCCTTGGCCTAACGAATCAAATCGCGCTCCCCCCGGAACCGTACCGGAAGCAAGGCCTTGCCAATCACCACATCTATCATCAATACGTCATTCACACGCCGCGCCGCGACGCGCTTCGCGAGCATTTGACGCACAGGGAAATCGGGACGGCAATTTACTATCCTGTCGGACTGCATCAGCAAAAATGCTTCGAATATCTTGGATATCGTGAGGGAGACTTTCCGGAAACCGAACGCGCGGCGCGGGAAACATTGGCTTTGCCGATTTATCCCGAATTGACGCGCGACGCGCAGCGTTACGTCGCGGAATCGATCGCGGAATTCTTTTCCCAAGGAACGGCGATTTGAAATCGCCGAAACTGACAAAGACGGCGATTGCAAATCGCCGCTCCTTGACGCGGCGGAGCCGCGGGAAGCAAACCTAAACACTTGCGACCCAAGGCACCCAAGCCTATATCAACGCTCGCCTTTACCGGGTAAGCGGGTAGGTACCGAAGTGGCCAAACGGGGCGGACTGTAAATCCGCTGGCTTACGCCTTCAGTGGTTCGAATCCACTCCTGCCCATTTCCCGTTTTCCCTCGTAAAGTTACAGATACGGCCCCAGCGGGCGGGGCAGTGGAAAATCTCCATTCGGTGGCAAAGCTGTCGATTGTTCTGGCACTTGCTGGCACTTGGTTTCTTATAGGAACGTCTCGGTTCAGCGGAGGCTCAGGCTATTCCGCGTCCACACCGTTCTCTCACTTTGGCTGCGAAAGCAGGATATTGGATTTGGTTTGATCCGTAATCGCAAAGCAGGTCCTTCATCTTGTCGAATCTGATGCGGGCGTCGTTGGTAATTTTGGGCAGGCTATTCTCAAAGAAGTTCCGCATTCGGGCATCGGGGTCGTTGCCAAGTCGAATGTCGTGGTAGCCGAGCAGTTTTTTGTGGCGAGCTGCCGCCGCAAGCGTGGCATCCGCGTTTGGGAAAAGTTGGTTGTAGGTTTGGTGGAAAATGAATCCGCAAGGATTGAGGAGGGAAAAAGTTACATATGCAATCCGGCGCGCGACCATCAGCGGAACGGCGTCGAGGCAGCAACACTTGAAAATAAACTCTCGGATTTCGTGCGAGTGAGGGTAGAGCCAGACGCGAGTGTTCTTGACTTCAATTCCGACAGGGCCTGACTCGGGGTGGAGTAAGAGGAAATCGAGCTTCTTCCCGCGCGGGATTGCCCTGCCGCTCAAGGAAGAGGGCGGCTCCTCTTTGGAATAGAGGGACCCGTCATCATGGGCATCTAGATCAGGATAGCTGCCAAAAAAAGGAGTGCCCTGCCCCTGGAGGGCCTTAAAAACGGCAATCTCTAAAGTCTGGCCGCACCGCTTAACAAATTGCTTTTCCAACATCTGGCCGTGGATCGCCTCTTGCTCAATGAGCCGAGCTTCGACTTCGGCGTCGAGAGCGTCCGCAAGGTGATACCAAGGAACCTGACCGCGAGCGATTCTGTTGACGACGCCGCGCTGGCGCAGGTCTTCGCGGGCTTCGGAGAGGACGTGAGGGTCAATGCGTTGGTCAAATGGTCCCGCGTCCGAGATTTTCTGTTCCAGTGTTCGGGCGGTGGCGACCGTATGGGAGGAGAGCACGCTGCGAAGGCGCTTTTGAGCCAGGGCGAAGCGGTCTGCGGTTTCCATGTAGGACAAAGGCGGTCGGTGGGCGGTGGGACTTTATATTATATATATTTAGTAGTAGTGCTCGGTCATTGCCGCACCACCGCCCCCATTAGGCGGCCCCATTTTTCGAGGCTGCCCCGAAATCCCAGAGTGCAGGCCGTTTGCCAGCTCAGGCGAGCCGCCGCTTGGCTGCGTTTGCCGCTCTTGGTGTCCGTCGTGCTTCGATATTGGCGACGGGAAACGAAAATGTGAACGGCGAGCGGGTCAGCTTCGGCCCGCATCGTCGCCAGGGCCGATTCCGTTTCGTCAATTGCTTCGCTCAACTTGTTGAGAGCGTGCTGCCCTTGATATGCGCGCATTTTGGACTTGCTTTTATACCCGCTTGGATACTTTTTATACATGCGGGGATTGGAGATGTTAAGCGAAAAGGACAAGAAGGCGTTCGCGCTAATCCGGAACAGCATCATCCACAAAGGCGAGAGTCCAACGTTAAGGGAAATAAATGGAGTGACGGGCGGCAAGTCGCCCCGTTCCGCCAGCATTGTCATTAACCGTCTCATTGACGCT
>JBAPMH010000306.1:0-2650 GCA_049278515.1 Chthoniobacterales bacterium | reverse complement strand
GTCCCTCGACTTCGCTCGGGATGACTAAGTTCGCTCTTCGAGGCCTGCGATCATCCGCCGGATCAGGCGGTTTCTTTTTCGGGGCTCGAGGACTTTGAGGCTCTGCTCCTTCGAACCCCATTCGATGATATCGATGTCGACGTGGCGGACGCCCCAGGCCCGCATCGCGGATCGGCTGGTCTTGTAAAGGTCGATGGTGTTGGTCCCGATAAGCGCGCCGCCGTAATCGTCGATCACGTAACGGTCCGCTGTTCCGACAATTTGAAATCGAGTGCCGAGCGGAAACCGCGACCAGTCCGCCGCGGCGCTCATTACATTCGACCCGGATAGCCGCACTCCGACGGCGTTGCGCCGGCCGCCTTTTTCGGTGTGGGTATAGGCGGTGGTCCGAACGTGCGCGATCCTTCGTGCGCCGGTGATGGAGGCGGGCCGCATCTGCGGACTTTGCGAGGTTCGGGTCGAGGGCGATTCACAGCTTGCCGCGGCGCACGCTAAAACGCCGAGCACGATGACTTTGTGCAGGGTCTTCATTGGGAGACGGAAAGTCGCTCAATACCGATTGATCCGCTTCGGTGCAAGCGATAATTTGCCCGGCCAGCCGCTTGCCGATGTCTCCGTTACGCTCGAACCAGGCGCTTATCGCCGATCACATTCTTCTCGATGGCCGGCTGGCGCTGTTCCATCAAACCGAGCGCTGGCTCGCCGTCGCGGATCTGCATTTTGGGTATGAATTGAGCCAGCGCGCGGCCGGCGCCCTGGTCCCGTTGTGGGGGATGGCGACGATCGCCGATCGTCTCAGAGAGCTGGTCGCCGAATACGAACCGCGACGGCTTATCGTGCTGGGCGACGTCGTTCACGACAAGACCGCGGCGCGCGAAGCGGCCCAGCTTTTGCGCGGATTTGCCGAGCGTTGCGAGGTGGTAGTGGTCGCCGGTAATCACGACCGCCAGTTGCGAGGGCACGTCGAAATGCGAGACGCGCTCGAGACGGATGCGTTCTATTTCCACCACGGACATTGCGCGGCGGAGTCCGGGGGTCGGATTCAAATCATCGGCCATCATCATCCGGCCGCGGTGGTCACGGACGGTGCGGGCCTGCGGCTGAAGTGCCCGGCGTTCGTCCAGCAATCAAGCTGTTGGATCATGCCGGCGTTTTCTCCCTGGGCGAGCGGCACCCGCTGGGCCGGGGACGAATCGGACCGCGTCTGGCTATGTACGGCTGAGCGCGTGTTCCTGCTCCCGGACAGAAAAGTCGCCTAGACGGTTCGATCGCAGTCTAAGCGCGGACCGCTCCTGTCATCTCCGACGTGCAGTGCGGGCAGCGGGTTGCCTTAATCGGGATCGACATCGTGCACGCCGGGCAATCTTTGGCGACGGCTGGTTCATCCGGCTTCGGCCGCTTCATCCGATTCAAGGAGCGCACCAGCAGGAAAACCGCGAACGCCACGATTATGAAGTTGATGATCAGAGTAATAAAGTTGCCGTAGTTCCAGGTCACTGCGCCGGCTTTGACCGCGTCGGCGATGTTAGTGAACGACTCGGCGCCATCTTTTCCCGCTTTCAGAACAACGAACTTGTTCGAAAAATCGAGCCCGCCGGTCAACAGACTGATCGGTGGCATGATGATGTCTTTTACCAGCGAACCAATGATCCCGCCGAAGGCGGCGCCAATAATTACGCCGACGGCCAGGTCGAACGCGTTGCCCTTGACGGCGAATTCCTTGAATTCTTTAAACATCCCGCAGGCTAGTTAGGCCGCGACGATGTTGACAAGTTTTTTGGGCACGACCACGACCTTCCGAATCGTCTGGGTGCCCACCGCATTTTGCACTTTTGCGTTGGCGCGCGCCACCTCCTCCAGGTCCGCGTCGCTCGCGTCGATCGCCATCCGGATCCGGTCGCGGACTTTGCCGTTTACCTGGAGGACGATGTCGATTTCGTCCTCGACCAGGAACTTTTCATCGAAAACCGGCCACGGTTGCGATGTGATATCTCCCGGACTCTCGAGCCGTTGCCAAAGCTCCGAGGTGATGTGCGGTGCAAACGGATTCAGCAGCACGAGGAAGGTGCGCATGGCCGAAACCGGAACGACATCGGTCTCGCGCTGCGGGATGAACGCATTCACAAAAATCATCATCTGGGAGATGGCGGTATTGAAGGCGAGCGCCTCGATATCTTCGGTCACCTTCTTCACGGTAGCGTGCGTCACTTTCTGTTGCGCCTTGGTCGGCTCCGTTTCTCGAACTGCGGCCGACACTTCCCATTCGCCCGCCTGGTTCTCGGTCATGATCAGGCGCCAGACCCGCGCCAGAAACCGCGAGACCCCTTCCACGCCCTTCATGCTCCACGGCTTCATCTGTTCGAGCGGGCCCATGAACATCTCATAACAACGGAACGCGTCCGCGCCGTAGATCTCGATGACGTCGAGCGGATCGATCACGTTGCCCCAGCGCTTGGACATCTTGCGGTTGTCTTCGCCGAGGATCATTCCCTGGTTCACCAGCCGCTGGAACGGTTCCGGTTTTGAAAGGTGGCCGAGATCGAACAAAACCTTATGCCAGAACCGTGCATAGAGGAGGTGAAGAACCGCGTGCTCCACTCCCCCGATGTACAAATCTACTCCTCCCGGCTGTTCGCCGCCCATCCAATAG
>JBAPMH010000305.1:0-6645 GCA_049278515.1 Chthoniobacterales bacterium | reverse complement strand
GTATATGCATTCGTCGCGGCGGGTTAATTCTTCCTCCATAGTCTACGAACGAGCGATTCCCCTGGGTAACAATTGGCGCGCGAAATTGGAGAACAACCTCTTCCGGCGACTATCCGAGGGTCTGTCATCAGCGAGCCGAAGATTTCGGCCAACGAGTTCACTTCGTTCCTGTTCCAGGCCGAATCGATCGAGATCGATCGCGAGACGCGACCGTGTCGCGCGAAGCTTTTCGTGCGCTGGCGTCATGCCGCCGAATTCGGCGACGAGCTCAAACTATTTGGCACGGTCGAGAAAGTCGAGCCGCCCCGGAACCCGGGAGAGTTCGACATGGCTTCCTATCTTGCACGGCAGGATGTACGCCGCGCCCTGATCGTTCGCTATGCTGAAAATGGAACTCTGCTCGACCATGCCGGTGGCAACACTGTCCTGCGCGCCGCCCAGAAATCGCGCGAATGGATGCAACGTGTCCTCTGCCGGGATCTGGAGGACTCGCCTGACGTCACCGGATCGATCAGCGGCATGGTGCTCGGTTTGCGCCACCAAACGCCGGAAGACATAGAGGAGCCCTTTCAACAAACCGGCACGCTGCATTTGTTTGCGGTGGCCGGTCTCCACGTCGGCATTGTCGCCCGGCTCCTTTGGATTCTGGCGACGGTCCTTCGTCTGCCCAAGAAATGGGCGACGCTTCTTATTGTTCCCACGTTGTTGTTTTATGCGGCGGTCACGGGCCTGCATACCTCGAGCGTCCGCGCGGCGGTGATGAGCGGAGTGTTGCTCGGCGGTTTTCTGGTGGAACGAAAAGCATTTGCGCTCAACAACCTGGCCGCCGCCGCCGTCCTGATACTTTGCTGGGACACCAATGAACTTTTCTCGGTCGGCTTTCAGTTATCCTTCTCCGTCGTGGCGGCAATCATCGTCCTGACCGAACCCACCTTTCGGTTCCTTCGCCGCCGCTTCGAACCGGATTCGTTCCTGCCGCGAAGTTTATTCACGGCCCGCCGGCGCGCGCTGAATCATTCACTCTCCTGGCTCGCCCGCGCGGCCTCGGTCTCCTTCGCGGCCTGGATCGGGTCGCTCCCGCTCATGCTCTGGTATTATCATTTGGTCACGCTGAGTTCGGTGCTGGCCAACCTCGTCGTGGTCCCGATCGCCTTTTTTGTTCTCGCGGGCGGTTTGCTTTCGATGGTAGCCGCGCCTCTTTCCGCCTGGCTCTCTCTTGTTTTCAACAATGCGAACTGGGCGTTGACGAAAATAATCCTGGGCACCGTGCATCTTTTCGCCCAGCTCCCGGGAGGCCATTTCTATCTCGAGCATCCTGCTTGGCCGACCGGCGCAAGACTCGAAATCAACGTCCTCGACTTGAGATCCGGCGCGGCCGTCCATGTCCGAACAGGAAACCGGGACTGGCTTATCGATGCGGGTGCGGCGCGCGATTACAATCGGAGCTTGCGGCCTTATCTTCGGTCCCGCGGTGTAAACCGTCTCGATGGCTTCGCCTTGACTCACGGGGATGCCAGTCACGTCGGCGGAGCGGCGGGAGTGCTCCTCGACTTTCATCCCCGCCAATTCTTCGACACCATGGCACGAAGTCGTTCGTCAATTCATCGCAGACTCCTGGAACTGTCGGCTACCGGACAAAACGCCCCAAAACCATGTCAGGCCGGGAACGAATTCAATCTTTCGCGCGAGGTCAAAGCACGAATTCTGTTCCCGCCAGCCGGTCTCGAAACTGAGAGCGCCGACGATCAGGCGCTCGTCTTTCAACTGATTCTTTCTGGAAAACCGTGCGCGCTTTTTATGTCAGACAGCGGCATCGCGACGGAAAATCTACTCCTGCAGTCATATCCGGATCTGCGGTGCGATATTCTCGTAAAAGGGCAGCACCACTCCGGCAATTCGGGATCCGATGCATTTCTCGATCGGGTGCAGCCCCAGGCGATCATCGCGACCGCGCGTGACTTTCCGGAGAGCCAGCGCATGAAACCGGAATGGGCGGAGAGGACGCAGGCCCGTGGAACGAAATTGTTCCGTCAGGACGAAACCGGCGCGGTGCGGGTCCGGATTTTCGATGACTATTGGGAAGCTAGAAGCTATGCCACATCCGAGATCTTCCGGAGGACGAGGCGGTGAATTTTGACTGCGTCGCGGCGGAACCGCCTTTCAAAGGTGCTAACGCCGCCGAACGCCTGATCCTCTGAAACGGCCTCGAACTGCGACGACGCTTCCGCCACGCGTTCGATTTGCCTGAAGTATTCCAGTTGATCGGTTGCGATCCGAATGGTGCCGCGGGAGGCGAGCCCTCGATGAAGAGATTCGAGAAAGCTCTCGGTCACTATTCGGCGCGAGGAATGGCGGCGCTTCGGCCAGGGATCGGGAAACAACAAATGAAACACGGTGACGGAGCCTGCCGGCAGGAGATGTTGAACCGCGTAGGAGAGTTCGCACCGCAACACGCGCGCGTTAGTGACGCCGCTCGTGGTGATTTTGTGGCACGCGCTCCGCACCCGGCCGGCTAAACGCTCGATGCCCAGAAAGTTTCTCAGTGGGTTTGCCGTCGCCGCAGCCAGCAAAAAGGAACCATCGCCGCATCCGAGATCGACCTCGAGGCCGGCGGCGGCACGACTGTAAATCGCTCCGAATTCGAGCGGCGCGAAAAAATTTGCGGGAATAATTTCAACTTGAGGTTCTATTGTGACTGGTTCGGCGTGCATCTGCAGGTGGAATAAATGACCGGCGCCAAACTCTCAACCGGATGACAAAACATTTCACTACTCTGATTTTAGCCGCGCTGGCGCTCACCGGGGGCCACATTTGTCGCGCTGAAGAGCCAACTCGCGCGACAACGAAGACGGCAGTTTTCGCCGCCGGCTGTTTCTGGTGCATCCAAACGCCCTACGATAAGGCTAATGGAGTGGTCAAAACCATCGTCGGCTATACCGGTGGCAGCGCGGAGGACGCGACTTACGACAAGGTTTCTTCCCATCGCACCAAGCACAGGGAAGCGATCGAAATAACCTACAATCCGGCGCAGATTTCCTATGACCAATTGCTGGACATTTTCTGGCGCAATATCGACCCGACCCAGGCCGACGGACAGTTCTACGACATCGGACCGAACTATAAGGCGGCAATTTACTATGGGAACGACGACGAGAAGAAGGCCGCTGAGGCGTCGAAGGAAAAACTGAGCAAATCAGGAAAATTTACGAAGCCGATCGTGACCGAGATCCTGCCTGCCATGACATTTTATCCCGCGGAGGATTATCACCAGAAATATTACCTGAAAAAGCCGGACGAATACGACCGGTATCACGACGGTTCGGGGCGCAACAAATTTTTCGATAAGACCTGGAAAGACGAAAAGAAGAAGTGATTCAACGGCCGCGAGCCCGCACTTTTTCGACCCACGCGCGCAGACTGGCGAGATCCATGAAGTTTAGAACGCGGTCGAAGGGAATTCGGGCCTTGAGCGCGGCAGCCAGACCAAGCTCGATGAATCCCAATTGCTCTGCGTGATGCGCATCGGTGCCTAACGAGATTCGCACGCCTTCTTTTCGCGCAATTCGAAGTAACCCCAGATTCAGATCCTGCCGGTCCGGGTAGCTATCGATCTCCACCGCCCTGTCCAACTTCGCCGCTTCGGCAAAGACGCGAGGCCAGTCGGCCTTAAGACCGAGGCGGAAATTGTAGATCCGGCCGCGGGGATGACCCAGGATTTGGATTTCAGGATTGCGCAGCGCGGCGAGATAGCGAGGGGTCTGATCGTCTCTTGTCCGCAGCGACGAATGAAATGCCCCGAGCACCAGATCAAGGCGCCGGAGAGACTCGGAACTCATGTCCCCCTCTCCACGCGGATTCAGATTCATCTCAATCGAACGCAACACCGTCAGACCGGTGTGGCGCAGGACGCGGTTTGTCTTCGCGATTTCCGCGCCCTGTCGCGCGAGGGCCTTCTCGTCGATACCGCCAGCGATTTTCAGCCCTTTTGAGTGATCGGTAATGGCGATGTAATCGTAATCTCGCTCACTCGCGGCTTGCGCCATCTCCACCACTCTGGCCGAACCGTCGCTCCAGAGCGTGTGCATTTGAAGGTCGCCGCGAAGCCGGGCCGCCCATTTCGGATCGGCGGCAAGAATGACACGGGCGTCAGCCATGGTAAGAAAGTCACGGCGAATCGCGGGAACGCGTTTTCCGGGCCGCGGCGGATTCTCAATCCATTCCCTTAATTGCCTGGCAAGGAAGGGGCCAACGCCGTGAAGTTCGGTGAGCTCGCGCCCTGCCGCGAGCAACTCCCTCGCGTGCTCCGGCCAAAGAAAGGCGCTCCGGGCAGCCCGCTTCAAGGCACGGACGAGAATGCCCGAGCTCGCTTCCGCCTTCTGAGCTAGCAATTCCGCGAGCGCGGCGTTCGATGGCCTCATCGAGAATAATCGAACGACACTCTCTCATGGGTTTTCGGAATTAATGGCAAGCAGCATTAACAGGCCCGGAAAAGACCTCGCTGCCCGCTACGGCGAGTCGGACCAGGGCGTCACGAGCGGTGGTGGCATGGCCGTTGCTTTAGTGATCCGCGCGAGCCAGGAAGTCACTCACTAAAATCTAAAGTAACGTAACGTTCCTTTGGCCTTCGCAGCGCGATCCGAAACGATCGCGCTTTTTTTTCCGCTATCGTGAGCGGGACGTCACGGCTTTGTCAGAGGCGAAACCTGCACGAAAAGCGCCATCGGAGTGGAGGGCTTGGCGTGCTCGAGCGAACCAAACGAATACAATTCCGCTTCGCTGGCATTGACGAATTCCGCGTGGCTGACAGCCATGGGCTCTTTCAAGATCCTCGACAATTCCTGGGCGAGGACGATGGCGATTGATCGCGGATCGCGCGTGTAAACAGGAATTGGAAACGAACCGGAATTGCGATCGTAGCCGTAGATGTTGCCTTCTGTCTCCCAAACACAGTAGGCATGACCAGCCGGATGGTTTTCAAAACGGACCAGGAGAATTTTAGCCCAGAAATTTTGATCCAGGGTGTGCTGAGTTTTGACCACCGCGAGGTAATTGCAGGCGGAGATGACGCAACCGTTGAGGACGACAAGGTCGTTTTCCCCGGGGGTGAGGATTACGCGCTGTTGGCATCCGGTTGAGAAAAGGAGGAGTCCGGCGCAACCGAGACTGGCGAGGGCGTGGAGCGATTTATTTTTCATTTCGAGGCAACCGATCGAGGGACAAATTACGAATAATTATGGCTATTGGTGTTTTTATAGCATCAAACCTGCTTTTTAGGGAAGCTTTATCTTTGGGCGGGCCGAAATAGCAAGCCCGTTCCCCAAGGGCTGCCGCCGCCAGCCGGCTAGGGAACCCTCAAATACCGGCGCCGGCTTCCGTCCGCCGCTTCAATCAGAAAGAAGTCTTTTTGGATGCCGAGCAGCTTGTCCCGATCCGTCGCTCCTGCCGGGATCCGGCCCAGGGCGTCGCTCAAATACGTATAGAGAAGAGCGTTGCCATTCACAGTCCATCGCCCCCTAAACTTCGAGATGAGCTTGGTCCGGTAGATTACTTCGCCGGTGAAGGTGCCATCCTTCTTGAATGCGTAATGGCAGGTTTGGGTCTGGTCAGCATATCGCCATTCCCCGACGAGCGAATTGCGATTGCTCATTTCCACGCCAGCACAGGACGCCAGCAAACAGAAAGTTAGAACAAGCGCCTTTTTCATTCGGTTCCGGCAGAAATCGAACAACCAATAGTTCGCCCGGGCGCCGAGCGCAATCGCGGCCCCCCAGGCCGACGGGAGCAAAAACGCCCGCAGGTTGTCTAACACCCAGCGCGCTTGCCCTAAAAACGACGAGAGCGGTCGTTCCGGACCGCTCTCGCACAACTCCCCTTCAGTTAAATCGATTAATTCTGGGCGACGAGAGTCGACGTCGCGCGGAATTTCTTGTTTCCCTCGTAAGCATAGAGGGGTTGATAATTTCTCTTGCCGACCTTGGCCGAGGGGCAGGCTGCCCAGTTGAAAGTGGGATCCAGGACGTAACTTCCATTTTCGGTGTCCCAGGCAAGCCAGGCGTGGGTCTGCCGGCTCGTGGAAGTCCGCTTGCCGATGACGAGGCGAACGTTGGTCGCGCCATTTGCCTGCATTTTCTCGTAAAGAGCGACTGCCTTGGCCTTGCAATCGGCCGGGGCGCCGGATTGCGCTTCAGCAGGGGTCTTCCAGAAAGTGGTGAAGCCATAAGGGATTGCCCGCAGACCGGTCATCCACTGATTGACGATCGTCATGTTTACGTTGTTCGACGCAGCGTGACTGGAACTGGTCAAAACCGGGCGGATCCGCGCCATTTGGCGATCGTAAGGGGTCGCGGCAACGGTAAAGAGGAGGGCGTCAGCAAAGGAGGATGAAGCGGTGACGGCCAGGAGAAGGGTGACAAGGAGAGAGGTTTTTTTCATGGTGGCTCTTATAGCTATTATGTTAACTATAGTTTCTATAAGCAGCAGCCATGCCAGCCCTTGGATTACAGATCGAAACAGGGGGATTTGCACTGCCGGCCAGGGGCAGCGCTTCTACGGCGGGGGCAAGCGACGGGTACTTCCCCGGGGTCAATTTCGCCCGCCGATCACAGCGTAAACCAATGTGGCCCTTGTGTTTAGCTGAACAGGAGT
>JBAPMH010000304.1:0-19085 GCA_049278515.1 Chthoniobacterales bacterium | reverse complement strand
TGAATATGGATTTTGAAAAACGGGAGCGCGCCCACCTCGACGTAATGCGCGAAATCCTCAGCTCGGTTAAATCAGTTTCTGCCGCCGCCCCCTAACCGGAGGAGTCACAAACGGAAACAACGCGCTGTTTGGTAACAGGCGAAAAATCAACGCGGCGCCGGCTAGAAGCGAAGCGCGATGCCTCCGCGGATTCGGTAGTCCGGCACCGTCTGGAGCGAGGTATTGTCGATCAGGACCGGAATGTCCACGCCGAGCTCGGCGCTGACTTTGCCGACTGAAGCGACGATGCGGGGCCCGAGAAACACGGAGGTGATGCCCGTGTCCTCGACGGGTGCGCCGCGAAAGCGATCGAGATCCTTGTGCTCGCCCGAGACAACGAATTGAAGGCCGACGATCGCGCGATGGTTTCGAGTGAAATAGTAACCCGGGCAGCCACTCCAGGAGATATCGTTCGCGAAATCATATTGGTGCTCTCCATCGCCACGCCAGGCGAATTGAGCGTCGGCCTCGAAGAAAAAGTTGTGGTAACGGAGCGCGGCTTGCCCGCCGAAAATTCCGTCAAAAGAACCGGTCCCGAGCGCGAGGTCGTGTCCATGAATTCCGCTGGGCGGAGCACCCGGGATTTCCATTTCGTCGAATTCTTCCTTGAGCCGGCCGGTATCGCCGGTCGGAAACTTCACTCCGGCGACCAGAAGAGCCGAGGCCGTGAAATCGGCTTCCGTTGTCTTCATGTGCGGCGATTTGGGGTCGCTGAAATCGAGATGGGCGCTGCCCCCTTTTTCGGTGCGGAAGAGGACATACTTGGCGAGGAGGGAGACGTCGCCGGGACCGCTTTCAGTGCCGCGGTCGATCGCGAAACCCTCGGGGCGCTTAAACGAACGATAGATCAGCGGGAGGTTGAACTGAACAGCGAGGCGCGAGCTGATCGAGTAGCCGGCCACCAACTGCGTGTTCGAGCTGTCGAGGTATTGGCCGGTGGGATTGGCTATCTCCTCGCCGTCCACCTGGACCGTGCCGAAATGAGTGAATTGCTCCGCGACCGCGACGTAAAATCGGCTGCTGAACGAAGGAGAGGAACGGGCGGAAGGTTGATCGAACGAACCAGGGTCCTGGGGAAAAGTTTCGAGTTGCGGCGTATAACAACCGCAGAGATCGCAGCCGCGAACGCCAGGAGAGGTGACGATTAGCAAACCGATCAGGGCGACGGCTGCGGCCAGGAGTTTCATCCGCGTGATCATTGCGCTTGTCACGCCCCTCGACAAGAGACCTTCGCGATTTTGCGTGGGCGCGCCAGGTTCTTGTGTCATAACGCGCAGCAGATGGACCGAGGATTCGCGAGATCGATTTCTTCACGCCGGCTCGTTCAGGGTGTTGTTCTTGTGTTCCTGGCCATAACTGCGGCGATTTATTTGTTCCGCGTGCCGGATGATCCGCCCGGTTTTTCGAGCGATGAATCTTCAATCTGTTACAACGCTTTTAAGATTTCCCAGGCCGGCGTGGACGAACATGGCAACCGGTGGCCTCTTTTCTTTCGGGCCTTTGGTGAATACAAGAGCCCGACAATCGTTTACTTGCTGGCGGTTTTATTCCGGGCTGCCGGACCGAGTATCGCCGTCGCGCGATTAACGACCGCCAGTTTCGGAATCCTGTCGGGAATTCTGCTCGGTCTGCTGGGATGGCAGATGACGCGTCGTTTTATCGTGGCCGGCGCGGTGGCGATCACGGGGCTGCTAACTCCGTGGTTGTTCGAAAGCAGCCGGCTCGTCTTCGAAGTCGCTCTTTATCCCGCCCTGGTTTGTTTTTTTCTTCTCGTCCTTTGGCGCGCCGGAAAACGGGCGCGCTGGAGCTGGCGCGATGTCCTGGCGCTAACGGTGACCCTGAGCCTGCTCACGTATTCCTATTCGATCGGGCGGCTCCTTGCGCCTCTGCTCGCTCTCGGTCTCGCGCTCTTTATCACACGCGAAAGATGGCCGGGAGTGGTGGGCACGTGGCTCCTTTACGGCTTGTCCCTTGTTCCGCTTGTCGCATTCCATCAAACCCATCCGGATGCATTGACCGGACGATTCCGAGCGCTCACTTATCTCAAGCCAGACGATCCAATCGCTCACAGCGTCGCTGAATTCACGCGGCATTATCTTGCGAACATCAACCCCTGGCGATGGCTGGTGACCGGAGAAGGCGACATCAGGGATCACCTTCAGGGTTCAGCCAGTCTGCTCGCCGGTAGCGTCGTCCTCGCCGCGATCGGTCTGGCGATCGTGCTCCGGCGGCATCGGCGTGAGAGCTGGTGGCGCTTCATCATCTACGCGCTGGTTGTCGCTCCCATTCCGGCGTCCCTGACCGGCAATCCGTTTCCTCAGCTGCGATTGATTGCGTTCCCGGTATTCTTTCTTGTCCTCACGATTCCCGCGGTGAGTTGGCTTGCTGGTTCGTCCGAAGAACGCTCGAAGATAAGGCCGCTTTTGTTCGCCGGACTGCTCGTTGCCGTGGCGAGCCAGGGACTGGTCTACCAATGGAGGTATCATCGGAACGCGCCGAAGCTCTGGTACGTTTTCGACGGTCGTTTTGCTCGAAAAGTCTTGGGCCCGGCGTTGGCGGCCGGGCGTGCATCCATCGCGCTGGTCGATGAGCCGGGGAAGGTCGGTTATATTCATGCGCTTTGGTATGGCCTGCTGGCTCAGGTCGACCCCAAACGATTCATTCGAGTTCCATGGGGAGGGCAACCTCCGCCCCGATCAGTAATAATCAGCACGGAGGATGATTGCCGGGACTGCCGTCTCGTCGCGCGCGCGCTTAATTACCTCGTCTATATCAAGCCGCCTTATCCGGATGATGAAGCCACTCCACAGAGTCGATTGTCCTCTTTCAAGGCTACGGTTCTTTGCGAAAATCCGCCGGCCACCTTGAAGACCGGCCGAAAAACGGTGTTGAACTTTCTGATCAAAAACACGAGTGCGAATGAATGGCCGTGTCTTGGAGACACAGGCTCCGTGGTGCTCGAAAGTCGTTGGATCAACGCCGGTGGAACTGCCGGTGCCGAACGGCAACTGCCTTATGACGTAGAGCCGGGCGACACGGTAGGATTAAGTCTTGATGTTATTCCGCCTGTCGAACCGGGCGACTACTGGCTGGAGGTCGACCTGGTCCAAAAGCCAACGACCTGGTTCAGCGAGCGGGGATCGAGCGGGTGGCGCCATCGCGTGACGGTCACCGGGTCCGAGTAATTACTGTGCTTTGTACTCGTCCGATTCCATGAACGCACGCGTCAAGCCTCGATAATCGTGGGTTCGATCCAGTTGCTGGCGCCAAAAATTGAATCCTGTCAGATCGTGGTCCGGCGCTTTATCCGGATCGCGCTTTAGATAGGCAAAATAGTGACTCAAAACATAGGCAGTGTTGTACTCGCGCCTGAACAAGGATCGATCGCCGGCGATGCGCCGCAGGATCGTCGCGCGAGTTTCGCGGCCGGCGGCCAACTCCTGGATTAAGAAAGTCATGTCGCTGTTCGACGGCTGCAATCCAGCGTTAGCATAGAATGCGGCCAGACATTCCGCGTCGGACTTTCCTTCGTAGTGCGCCGCCAGTTGCTGACACAACAGCCGCTCGTTGTCTTCCAGAACTTTCTTCCAACCCGGAGCACCAAGATAAAGGCCCCGGCCCAGTTGACGTAAATCGTCCGCAAATTCACCGAAGCCTGGCGTTGACCCCAGCGTTACCTTGCGAAGACGGTAAAGCTCGTAGGCAATCGACTGGAATTCTTTTAGAACTTCAGATGGATCACGGTCGATCCGTGATGCGAATTCGCGCGGCGGATAGTCCGAAAGCCCTGTCCTATCGTCGTTCCTGAGTTTTCGGGCGTCGTAAATAGTGATCCCGGCCTGCTGGTAGATTGAAGGGAAAGTGGTTTCGAAAAACTGCCGGTTAGCCTTTAACTCCTCGCTTTCATGTCGTCCGAGATAAATGTAGTCCGGGCGATAATAACGAAGGAGTTCGAGGGCGTCGGTGCCGCCAGCATAGATTGCCCGGACGTCCGCTTCTCGTTCGGCAAAAGGATAACCATGACTCCAGAGCCACGCGGTGGGACCTCGAACGACCTTGCGACCTGCCAGACTAAGGATCGGCTGATGCAAGGTGGGCGCGGTCAGAAAGAGGGAATGCGGGTCCGTGTTAGCTCTGACAAAAGCGGCGGCCGCCACTTCGTCGGGCGAAAACATCAGCCGGCTGCTTTGCGATTCAGCGACAACCGCGAGCGTCCCGGAAAGAATTGAAACAACGATCAGCGGGATGGAGAAGATCCAGCCAAAGGGTCTCCGGCCAATTCGCCCCAGCCAGTCCGCGACCAACACGGCCGTGGCCGCATACCAATAAGTCATCAGCTTCAGATTATCGTAATCGTTCGGCGAGATAACGACGAGCAACGCCAGGGCGAGCAGGCCAACAAAACTGACGTAAAAGAGACGGAGATGTCGCGATGCCTTGACCCAGGCGGGAATGATAAGTAATGCGGGCACTCCGACGTTGCGCAGAAAAAAAAGAAGCCAGCTTGGTTGATCTTGTCCTCGCCAGCCCGGCTGCCAGCGCACGAAACCAGAAGTGGCGAGATGGGAAAATTCAACGAGACGAGGCAGCGCGATGACGAGAGCCGGAAGCCAGAAGAGAAGCCAGATTCGACGGGGGCGAAGGAGGAACAGGATTCCGCTGATGAAAACCACCGCGATGAAAGAATGAACGTGGAAGAACGGGAGGAACCCCGCCAGCACGCCGGCGGCGAGCGGATGTTGCCAGCCAGCCCATCTGGCATCGGTCTTCTTCCCTGTCCAGGACATTGCAAAACAGCTGAGAACGATTAGACCGATTCCCAGCCCGAACATGCTCGGGTGTTGAGGCAAAAGCATGTCGGTGATGACATTCGGCCAGACCAGAGCCTTCGCGGGCAGGTGGGTGTAATTCACGTCGAGACGCCCGCCCTGGAAAAAATAGATAAAGCCGAGCCCGCCGTTGAGAAAGAAGAGAAGGGTAGCTATGGCGGCCCAGGCTTGAGACGACCGGCTCTGGCCTTGCTGAAGGTGCAGCAGACGCGACGCGAAAAAGTAAAAAATGCCGGTCAATGCCAGACAGAGCGGAACGGCGGTCGCGACCAGAGCGGTATGCAGGCTCATTCCTCCGGCCATTAGCAGAGCGGTCAGGAAATCCGGAAGAAATGGATAAAGGAGCGGGGCAGGGGGAAACGGAGTGTAAAGCGGGGGAAAGTTAGAGCCATGAACAAAGGAGGTCGTGACGGCCGCGTGGTAAGCCAGGTCGTAGTAACTACTCTCGCCACCAGAATAAATACCCCCGTCAGTGCCAACCGGAAGCATGTGCGTGTTGAAAAGGTGGACATAAACCGGCGTGAAAAGCAGAAGAAGGACAAGCAGCGGCGTAAAGGAGCGATCCCAGCCGGGCCAATGCTTTAGAACGCCACCTCGAACGCAGGGTAACCAGGCGGCAAGCGCCGCCGACCAGGTAAGAAGCGTGACTAGAAGGACGGTTGTCGAGCCAAGCGACCCGGCAAGCCGGGCGGCGCCGTATCCGAGAACCGTCATGAGGGTCCAGCCAATGACTATCCCCCAAAGCACTTGTTCGGCGCAGTTAAGCGAGGTTCGAAGGACAAGGCGAACGAGAGCGATCCCGAGAAACGCAGCTCCCAGGAGCAGGAGGACAGCGATCATCAATCCGCGTCCCGATAAACGTAGATCGAGTTTCCGATTATCGTTTCAGGTTTTCGAGTTCGGTAGGAATCGAAGGTGTTCACCCGTGCGTCGTCCGACACGAGTTTGCCATCGCGTTCGTAGGGAGGAACGGTGGATCCGTTCAGAAAGCTCGCTCCCAGAGCCGTGAATCGCGGTGGAGGGTCGGTGGTTTGAGCCAGCGCGTCCACATAGTTAATCTGATAGAAATCGAGAGTTGCGAAGCAGCCAAGAAGAAGGCCGCGAACCCGGGTCTCGCCATGAGTTTGCAACCAGGAAGCGAGCTCCTTCGCGTCGTCTCCCCACTCAACGTTTGAGTCGGACAGATACCACCATTGAGGCCGGGCGGAGGCAAGCTGGTTCAGGTAAGGAATGTAATTCGGATAAACACGAACCGCTTCAAGACCCATTCCCAGAATGGCAACGAGTGCCAGGATGCGCGCGACCGTTGAACGGCGTCGCCAAAGAGAGTCAAGAAGCGCGGCGGAAAGAATCACGAGAAACACGTAGGCTGGAAGATAGTACCGGACGCCGATATCGATCGGGCTCGCCAGGAGCAAAGCTGTGTAAAGAGCGAAGGGGAGGAGGAGAATGAGCCAAAGCCGCTCGCGGTTGCGAATAACACGACACACGCTCCAGACAAGGGAAGCTACCGAAAGCAGGAGAAACGGAATGGTAGCCTTGAGGGAAAAGGCGACCGGAAAATAATACCACCAACCGTGGCTACGATACATTCCCAAAAGGCCGGCGGGATGACCGACCCGTGCATGATGCAGTTGCCAATAAATCCCCATGATGAGGTCGGTCGGCAATATCCATCCAGCCAGTCGAACAAGGGTGACGAACCAGCTGGCTGATTCCGGAAAAACATCGCCGATCCACTTCAGATCGCCGGGAGTTAGCGTCCGGTTGTGAAAGAAATAAGCGGCATTGATGGTGACGACCAGAAGAAGGGCTGTAAGCGCAGCGTCGCGGATGACGCCCTTTCGCCGTGGCTCCCAAAGGAAAAAGAGGAGAGCGAGCGTGACGAAGATTGCCGGAATAACAACCAGCATGGAATATTTCGCGAGAAGCGCTGTCGCACCGGCTATTCCAAGGAAAGACGCATTCTTCCAGCCCGGCGCACGGATGTAGCGCCAGAGAGCGTAAACTGTCAGGAGCAAGCCAAACGCAGCCGGAATATCGGTCTGCACGATTCGGCCATGGGCAAGAATGGTTGGCTCGAGCGCGAACACGGAAACCGCGAAGACCGCCGCGCGCGGGCCGAACAAGTCGCGCGCGAAGAGATAGACCAGAACGCCGAGCGCGAGAGTGAGAGCAATCATCGGCAGGCGCGACCAAAATGAGATCAGCTCGAAATTTGGCCGGTTATCCTGCCAGAAGTGCATGACGTAGCCCCACTCGTGTTGGTCAGAGGTGCGGGCGGGATCGATTGTTTCCGGCTTCCACTCATTCGGCTGAAGAAAAAGAAGGGGTAATCCGGCGAGAAGCTTTATGAGGGGCGGGTGTTGGCCGATCAGGTTCACGCTGGGATCGACCCAATGGTAATAAGCCGAGGGGATCAGAACGATCTCATCGGTCGTAATGCTCTTTTGCAGCATCACGGAAATGAGATTGGCCGCCATGAGAAAGAGGACCGCCGCGGCCATGATTTCGAATTTGAAACGGCTGTAACCGCGAGGGGGCAGGCCGGAGATCGGTTCGTTCACGGGCTGCATCTTATTGCGCCCGAGCCAGGCATAAACTTCTTTCTGTGCTTCCGGCGTCATTGTAGTCTCCGGCCCTATGCAAGTGCGCAGTCCAAATCTTTCGGCCGACCAGATCGCAAAATGGATGCGAGCGGCGGCGGCCCAACCCCGGCAGGAGCAGCCCGCGGATCGCGGCGTCCATGTCAATCTGCGCGTAAGTCGCCATCCCGGATTCGACTTTCGAAGCGCCCGGCAAGCATTAGGACGGGCCCGGGCGAAGAACGACATCGACACGATCAAGCCGCTCCGCCGCCTCCGCCGAAATCAGGGGGCAATCAACGAGGGATTGATCGATTCGCTCAGCGCGCTGATCGCCCTGAACAAGCAAATGGCTGCCGAGATCGCCGGATTATCCGGCGAACTGGCCGGGCTTCGGGAAAAGCTCGCGGGGAGCGACCTTTCCGAGGATCGGGCCGGGAATAAGTGATGTCCGTTATTCCACGACTATCTCATGACGCAGGGTCCCGGAACCGTGGTCTTCAAACCAGGTGACATGCTCCGCGACCATATCGAATTCCACAATGTATCTTCCCGCGGTTTCCGGCAGCCGCACTCTGAGCTCGAGATCGGCGGTTTCGCCCGGCCCCAAGTCACGGGGTAGGCGGGCGCGCCCGTAATCCCAATCGACTTCCTCTTCTGACTCCATAAGCAGGTGTGAGCCGAGATGAACCGCGCCCTTATCAGTGCCTTCGTCTCCGGAAGCCGGCCAGCGCGTGAGCCCAATGTTCTCCACTTGGAACCGAAAGGTCAGCTCGGCGGACGCACGACCGGTTCGCGGGGCCTCTTGTAGTTTAAGCTTGGCGACAAAGTGTTTGAGCGCCGGTGTGGTCTCGTTGCCATTGCTTTTGCGACAGACAATCACAGCCCGGTCGCTCTTCGCTTCGATCAATTCAACGTCCGCGAAACCTGCGTTCTGAGCCATTGCTACAAGTGCATTCACGCCCGGAAGAAACCAATTGTAGACCTGCTCCTTCGCTTCGGAAGGATTTTGAACGTAAACGAGAGGATGGAGCATCACCTCGGCAGCGCCGAAGGAATACGCGAACGACTCCGGCGTTTGCCCGGCCGGCATGATGGCGGTTTCAATTACCAAGAGCTCCTTCGTTACCCGGTAAAGATTTTCCAGGGCGAGAATGGGATGCTTGAGATGGTAGAGCAGCCCCAGAGCGAGGGTGATATCGAACTGTCCGACACTCTGCGGGCTTAACTCATAGACATTCAGGCGGCGAAACTCGACCTCGAGGCCGAGCACTTTCCGGACAAACAATCCCTGCCTGACATGCTGGCGCTGGCCATCCACGCCCAAGACGCGTTCGGCGCCGCGGCGTTTGGCTTCAAAGGAATAAAAGCCTGCATTACAGCCTACATCGAGCACGGTCTTACCGTTGAGATCGCCGGGAAGGAGTTTTTGGATCGTCTGCCATGGACCAAAAGGGTGATCGACCGGCTCACCCATCACGCTCTCGGTCTTGGTGTAAATTCCGCCGCCAACATCGATCCGGTGAAACCACGGTTCGAGGCGTTTCAGCTCCGCCAGGATTTCTTCGCGCGTCATCATGTCCTTTCAACAATGGGCCAGCGAAGTCACGACAAGGCCAGAGTAAAATGAGCGGCGAAGAGAGCTGTCATCAGTCCAAATAGGACCAGGAGAATCGCGAAGACCATCTGATGAATTTTCGGGCGTGAGGTCCAGGTGGCGAGCACCAGGTAAACGGGAAAGACAACCATCATGTAGCGGGCTTGCGACTGGAGCAGACTCGAGGAGAGCGCTAAAAGCACACTCAGGAGCGTGTAGGCCCCGAGCGCGAACTGGCGTCGACCCACGAGCACTCCGCCGGCAATCAACCCGAAGACTGCGGCCAAGAAATTCAGGAGCCGGAAATCCCAATGCGCCGCAATCTCGCTCGGGTGGCGCAGATAATCGTAGAGCGGCCCCAGGAAAAATCCGGCTTCCCGGCCCCATACCGCCATGGTGTCTCTGAACGCGAAGGGATTGCCGGTAATTACCTTCAGGTAGATCATGAAACAGACCAGTCCGACAGGGACAAGCAGCGGCGCGAGAATCTCCCTGCGCAAAGGCCGGAGCGGACGGTGCGTCTGCCAGTAAAGAATGGCGAGCGCAGGCAGTAATAACACGCCAGCCGTCCGGGTCGCTGAAGCAAAGGCCCCGACAAGTCCCGCGAGCCACCATCTTTCCTGTTTCGCCAGGTAAAAGCTTCCCACCGTTAGCACGAGAAAAAGCGCTTCGGTCAGAGGGAGGGAAAAGAAATAGCTCGTGGGAAAAAAAGCCAGGTAAGTAACGCAGCGGTCGGCGGCGTCCGCGGTTAACCCGAAACTGAGACAGAGACGATGCAATAGAAAAAGTCCGAGCAAAAAGAAGAGATGCGAAAGCCCCATTCCGGTCAGGACAAATTCGCCCGTCAGGTGAGACACAAGGTGCAGGATCATCGGGAAGAGCGGAAAGAAGGCCCAGTTGCGGGGCGCGTCCGCGCTAAATGGTCCTGGCTGATAGCCGTGTTCCGCGATCCCGACCGACCAGTTCACATCGGCGGTCAAAACTTCCTGACGCAGGACGTGGATGGGAGCCCGGCGCGCTGAGATCGTCGCGTCAGTATGGCCGGGAAAGAAGTCCGGCGCCGTCCTCATCCATCCAACGCCCAGAAAAATGAGGAGGACAATGATTCGCGAGAGAATACCGAAGAAGAGCGCTGCCCGGACACTGCGGTCACGAAGCAGGCGGCGAATCCTTCCTTCAGAGCCGGTTGGAAGTGAGTCCTCGCTTTTCATGCTGCCGGGAAGTGGTGAGTGACCCGGCAAAGTGGATTTACTCGACGGCTCAAAGCGCTTCTGTCTTACAGAAACCGCCGGTAACCTCAAGCAAAGCCTGAGGCCATTGGCAAGAGCATGAGCCGCAGCTTGTCTGTGTCTTCGCGGCCGTTTGACCTGGCCGGATGTGATGCCAGCCTTAGGCCGTGCGGATCATTATCACGACGGTCCAAGTACCGTTTGTCACGGGCGGAGCTGAGTCTCACGCGGCGGGACTGAAATCGGCGTTGGAACGGGAGGGACACGAAGCGGAGATCGTCACCGTTCCCTATAACCCTGCGGTGCCAGAGAGGATCGCCGATCAAATGCTGGCGTGCCGGCTTCTCGATTTGACCGAAATCCACGGAACCCGGGTGGATCGCGTGATCGGCCTGAAATTTCCGGCCTACCTGATTCCGCATCCGAACAAGGTCGTGTGGGTCCTGCATCAGCATCGGGCGGCTTACGACCTTTGGGATTATCCGTTCGAAGATCTGAGTGCCTCGCCCCGCGGCCTCATTGTGCGGGAAGCCATTCGTAGGGCCGATCAGTTGTTGACCGAAGCGCGGACCGTTTTTGCGAACTCGAAGAACATCGCGAACCGTCTCGGGCATTTTTGCGGAATCAAGGCGGAGCCGCTCTATCATCCGCCGCCGCATGCCGACGAGTTCTTTTGTGCGGATACGACCGAAGATTATTTTTTCTTTCCGAGCCGGTTCTCGGCGTCGAAGCGGCAAAGCCTGGTGCTGGAAGCGCTCCCGTTGACGGTCGAAAAAGTGAAGGTCCGTTTCGCCGGCGTTGCGGATAGTCCGGAATACGGCAAACGACTGAAGCAACTCGCCGCGAAGCTGGGGGTCGAGAACCGCGTGCAATGGCTGGGGCATGTCACCGAAGAGGAGAAGCGGAGGAATTACGCGCGCTCTCTGGCGGTAATCTTTCCGCCGGTGGACGAGGATTACGGTTACATCACGCTCGAGGCGATGTTGTCATCGAAAGCGGTCGTGACCTGTGAGGATTCCGGCGGACCGCTCGAGTTTGTGGTGCCGCGAAAAACCGGACTGGTGACGAGGCCGACCCCGGCGGCGCTGGCCGAAGCGCTCGATGAACTTTGGCGTGACCGAAGCCTGGCGGCAAAGCTCGGCCGCACCGGCCGCGAAAGTTACGAGCGCGCCGGCCTCTCGTGGAGCGCGGTCGTAAAAAAGTTGCTGGCGTGAAACTGAATATTTTTTCGCCGCTGCCCCCGACCCGTTCGGATATCGCGCGGCTCACGGTCCACCTGTTGCCGCATCTCGCGCGAGAGGCCGAGGTTATCGTCTGGTCGAGCCAGCCGACCTGGGAATTTGAGCCGCCGAGCGGGGTCGCGATTCGCCATTACGAAACGAACCGGCCGCCCTGGCGCGAGATCAATCAGGCCGATGCGACGTTTTATCAAATGGGAAACGATCCCCGGTATCACGACGCGATCTGGCACATAAGCAGGCAGCATCCCGGCATCGTGATTCTGCATGATTTGATGATGCAGCATTTCTTTTCCGGCCTCGTGTTTCACAATCGCGGAATTGATCGGCGCCAATATCTGGAGCTCGTCGAGCGCTGCCATGGGATCAAAGGCCGGGTCCTGGCGGAGGCGCACGTCCAGGGAATGTTGAGCACCGAAGATCTGGCCCAGCACTGTCCTCTCACGGAGGCGGCGACGGAAAACGCGCTCGCGGTGGTGGTCCATTCCGCGGCGGCCTATTCCGCCTTGCCGGAGGATGCGTCGGTTGCGCTGGTGCCGTTATGCGTCGGCATGCTAACGCCAACGGTGGCCCCGCGCACCGCGACCGAACCATACCGCCTTACCGTCTTCGGATTTCTCGGCCCCAACCGCAGGCTTCCGCTCCTTCTCCGGGCGCTGGCGGCGTTTCCGGACCGGCAACGATTCCGGCTCGACATCCTTGGGACGATGGACGGCCAGGAGAAATTGCACCAACTCGTTTGCCGGCTTGGTCTCAGCGAAATGGTCACGCTCCACGGGTTCGTTTCCGGGCGCGATCTCGATGTGGCGCTGCGCAACACCGATCTGGTGGTAAACCTGCGCGACCCGAGCATGGGCGAAGCGTCGGGGAGCCAGTTGCATCTCTGGCAATATGGGTTGCCCTCGCTCGTGACTGGCCGAGCCTGGTACGCCACCCTGCCGGAAGAGACGGTCGCATTCGTTAGGCCGGAACATGAGATCGAAGACATTCACAGACATCTCGCCGGGTTTCTCGCCAATCCGGAAACGTATCGCGAGCTTGGCCGGAATGGCCGGAGGCACGTGATGGAGCAGCACTCCATCGAGAACTACGCCGCCAGTTTGCTCAAGCTGGCCGCGCGAACGCCCGAGTTTCAGGCCAGATGGATCGCGCGCGACCTCGCCCGCCGGAGTGCGTTCGTCATGAAGAGCTGGAGCGATGACTCGACGACCGATTCGCTTTCGTTCCAGGTCGCGCGCGAGATCGAAGCGCTAACCGCCGGAAGATCGACAGAAGTCGCCGGGGTAAGTTAGATTAGAAACAATGCCTTCCGAGGATCACCGTTCGGCCAGTGACGCCCTGACAGAGCTGGATGCCCTGGTCGCGGCGGCAAAGTCGTTCCGGGAACATAAACCTTCGCGATTCGAAAATCTTTTCCATCCAAACCGCCACGCCCGGCGCGAAGCGAAATTCGCGGCGGCGGTCTTGCCGGTGGTGAAAGCAATTCGCGATTCCCTTAAAGAGACATCGGCGCGGCTGGCCAAGCTGGAAGAAGATGAGCGCTTGTCGAAGTTCGAGGCCAATTTGGAGGAATTGCGAAGAGGACTGGAGCAGTTGAGACGCGAGCGGGACGATTCGATCAAGGACGCCCACGATCGGGCGGTGGAGCTGCGCGAGCAGATCGAAAGATTCGCGCGCGAACAGGACAAAAAACTCGAAACGCTGGCCCGCGAACAGGAGCAACAGCGGGAGAATCTTTCCCGCGCGCAAGGCGAAAGGATCGAGCAGTTAAACGCCGGCCAGGCCGATCTTGAGCGGGAAATCCGGGAACGCATCCAGCACGTTCTTGACGAGCAACGCGTTGCCATTCGGCAGCTCTCCCTCAAGGCAAGCGAGGACGCGGTGCTTTCCGATCGCGCGCGCCGGGCGGCCGAGGCGAAACTGGAAGAGCTGGCAAAACGCATTCCGCCCGCGCAAGCATGAGCGCGCCGGGGACCGATCCGAATCTCTACGCCCGCGCGGGCATAGATGACGTCGCCGAGTTTTATCGCGAAAAATTCGTTTCAAACGCGGTCCTGGATCACCGTTATTTTAAGGCGCTCGACCGGTTCGATCTGCGGTTCGCCCGCACGATGTGGGTCTATGACAACGTCCGCGAAAACAGCTCTCTTCTCGATCTCGGCTGCGGCGCCGGCATGCTGGCGTTGCTGAAGCGAAAAGGCGTCGCCCTCACCGGCGTGGATCTTTCCGATGAATGCGTGGCTGCGGCGCGCCGGAATGGCTATGACGAAACGGTGCGGGGCGAATTGAATGCGCTGCCCTTCGAAGATGGGTCGTTCGATTATGTCGTGAGCCTGGATGTGATCGGCCACATTCCGGCAGAACAAAAGGATGCCGTGCTGGCCGAGATCAAACGGGTCCTGCGCCCGGATGGCGTTACCCTGCACGGGATCGAGTGCACCGATCGCCAGGCGCGGCGCGGCTATGAAGAAATGTCGGGGGAAGAATTGCGGCGCTTCATCGCCATCGACGGACATGTTGGCCTCGAAGAAGAGGGTGAGCATGCGGCGCGGTTCCGGCGGTTCTTCGAACACGTGGCCTGGGAGCCGCGTTACGCGCTTTGCCTTAGCAGCGATGAGTTCCTGAAACAGGCGGACCGTTACGGCCTGCCTTTCGAAGACGATTTTCTGGAATACCTCCGCGGGCTCTCGTTCGGCGAGCGGCGGGCGTTCGACATGGCGATGGGTTACGTCTTCGGAAAAATTTCCGACCTGAATTTGCGGTTGCCGAGTAGTGGTCTTTACATGTTCCTGAAGGCATCGAACGCGCCGCTCGGTCCTTTTCATAATGAACATCGCGACAGGAGCGCGCTGCTCCGGCTTGAAAGCGAGGAAGGCGACGGTGAAATCTGTCTCGATCGGGCTCCGAACGCGATCTTCGATGACGGCTGGTACGAACCGGATGATCTGCCGCCGATCGCGCGCTGGCTGAAGAACCGTGGCCGTGTTCGCTTTCGCGGCGCGAAGCTCAAAGCCATCCGGCTCGATCTGACGACCCATCTGCCTGACCTGGGTTCGCGGAAAATCGGGATTACGTTTTCGCTCGACGGCGCGCCGCTCGGCGCCTGCACCCTGTTTCGTTATGGCTGGGTCGAATTGGAGTTTCGATTCCCGGAACCTGTCACCCCAAAGAACGGAGACACGTTTGAATTCGAAGTCACCGCCGATCAAACCTGGCAGCCGCGCGCAAACGACCGGCAGCATCGCGACGATCGCCAGATTTCCATCGCGGTCTGCAACCTGCGTTACTCGTGAATTCCTCCAGCGAGGCCGGCCGTTCCCCCAAGCTCGAGGGAATCGATTACAAGCAGGCGGCAATCGATTATCCGTCGAAGCTGAGCGCGGAACGTCTTCATCATCTTCGGACGAAGCCCTTCTACAACCTCGCGAATAAACTGCCGAAGTTTCGCGGGGAGGGAATGGACATCGAAACGCAGCGGCACTTCTGCGATTTCGCGAATATGGCGGTCATACTCGATCTTTCCGCCGGAGCGCGGATCCTCGATGCCGGATGTGGTTCCGGGTGGCTGAGCGAATACTTCGCGCGGCTCGGCTACGATGTGACGGGTATCGATATCACGCCCGACCTGATCGAGATTTCCCGAGACCGGATTCGGGCCCTGCCGCCAAATATCGATCAGGAGACGCCGATCCGTTGCCGGTTTCTTGTCCACGACCTCGAGCTTGGAGCGCTCGACGAAAAATTCGACGCGGTCGTTTGCTACGACGCGATGCATCATCTCGAAGACGCCCGGAGCGCGATCTGCAATCTCGCGGCGATGCTCCCCCTCGGCGGCGTGCTCTTTATTCTGGAAGGCAATCGGCCGGCGCCTGACTCCGCGGGTCAGGCGGAGCTCATTGAAGTCATGCGAAAATTCGGGACGCTCGAGTCGCCGTTCGATCGCGCGTATCTGGGACAGTTGCTCGACGAGGCGGGATTCGCCGTCGCCGGAGATTACATCAGCGTGAATGGGCTGTTCGACCGGGAAGCCATCGATGAAAACGGCCGACTGCGCGTCGATGTCCCGCCCATCAATTATTTGCTCTGCAAAAAAGTCTCAGAAGACGGGCCCGCTTCGAATGTGCCAGACAGCCGGCGGCCGGGAGTACTGCGGGCGGAAATAAGCGCGAACTCGAGCTTGGACACAGTGGCTCCGGGCGAGACGTTCGCGGTGGAGGTAGTGGTCCGAAACGCGGGAGATACTCTGTGGCTCGGCGGTCCATCACTTCGGCCTGGCGGGGTGATGCTTGGAGTAAGGATTTTCGATCAAGGAGGAAAGCTCTGCGATGAATTCCACGGGGAACCGTCGCTTCCCCGCGCGGTCGGGCCTGGCGAGTCGTGCCCAGTCACGATCGAGCACCCGGCACCGCGGGAAGCCGGCCGCTACGAGGTGAAAATCGATCTGGTGAACCAGCATATTTGCTGGTTTGAAGAGCGCGGCTCAAAGCCGCTCACGCTTCCGTTGACGGTGAGCTAGACTCGCCGGGCGACAATGGTCGAGCGTCGCTCGTCGCGCTGGCCATGCATATGGCGGTAGGCCGCGGAGCTGACCTTCTCGATCGCGAAACCGAGCATCGCAAAGACTTCGCGGTAAACGCCCAGCGAGTAGGTCCACCAGGTGAAGTCGGCCTCGGGCCGATTCGCTTTTCCCTCGAAACGCGCCATCGGGTCCTCGGTCTCGAGCAAGGGTGTCACCACGACGATTCGTTCCTTCGTCAGGCGAGCGATGGAACCGAGCGCGGTAATTGGATCGCTCAGGTGTTCCAGCACGGACCCAACGATCGCAATATCGAATTCGCCGAGTTCCTTCGGCAGATCGTAGATGTCGCCGTAAAACACTTCGGCTTTCGAGCCGAGCAGACGATGGCTCAGCCAATAGGCATTTTTCCAGCGTTCGATTTCCGCGCGGTATTGCTCCGCCCAGCGAGCGCGATCGCGATAGGGCGGTTTGTCCTTGAACGGAAGGAACGTTTGGTCGGCGCCGTCCCGTTGATCGAACGACAACACGCGCGTTGCGCCGTGCTTTTCTGCTTCGAAGGTGAGGAAACCAGTCGCGGTCCCGACATCAAGAACAGATTTTCCGCGGACATTCACGCCGCCGATGTAATCATCGAACCGTCCCCGCAAATCCCAATGGGCCGGGACCAGACCGAACCCGGGCAGATCGATCGCGTGATAAAAAAAGCAGTCCTCGAGGCGCTCAATATGACGAGGTGGCGCGAGGAAAGCGTCGCGTGAAATCGGCTGATTCATTGCCCGGATGTGCGTGGTTGACTGTTCATCCACCAAAGCAAAAGCACGAGTGAAAACCCGGAAATGATAAGTCCGAAGAAGACGGAGCGGGGCGCATAAACGAAATCGACGACGTGCTTGCCGGCGGGTACCGGGACGGCGCGCTGATTGAAGTTCACGCGATGGATCGTGGACTGATGACCGTCGACGTCCGCGCGCCAACCGGGATAATAATTATCCGCCAGGACGAGGAGCGCCGGTGCAAACGATTCGACCGTAATCGAGACGCGATTTGGTTCGAGCCGTGAGACTTCAACTTTTCCCGGCTGCGGCTGCTCCTGCGGGAAGATCACTTTCGTAGTCTTTTCGACCAGCGCTTCAGAGAGCGGATCCCATTTCGTGGTGCCAGAAACCTTCCCGGTCCGAATGATTTGCAGTTGTTGCTCGTCGGAGGCGATGCGCTCGCCCGGGACGAGCCACGCTCGCGGCAACGCTCGTTTGTTTTCGAAAATGGCGACGGGCCCCACGTCGGCAAGGTGTTGCCAGCGCAATTGACTTGAAGCAACGGGCGCCGGCGGAGTCTGGGTTCGGGATGAATCAAGCGTGATCCACTCCTTTCGAATCGGCAGGACGCGCTCGCCGTTGATCAGGGACATTCGCCCGATGCTCAGCGATAGTCGCGGTGCGTCCGACACGGGCGCGACTGTAATTTCGCCGCGAACAATCAATGCTCCGGCCGGCAGTTCGAATGAGGCAACATAATCGTGCGCTTCGAAGTTCGGATTCGCTTCCGCCACGACGTAACTCGTCGCGACCGGCGCGCGCCGGTGCCGAATTTGCGCGCAAATATCGGCGCGATCGTAGGCCCACTCCGACGTGTGCTCACCGGCGCGGATGGCGAACTCGAAACTCTTGCCGTCATTCGTCCAAAGTTTCAGATGCGCGACGATTACGTCATCGGGCGCCGCCGCCGACCAGGCCAGCACACTCGTCAACGCGAACCGGTTTGTTTCGGTCGGTGAAACGTCGAAGGCAAGCCGTTCGCCCGCGGTCATCCCCGGCAAATCGAACAACTCCTTAACGAATTTCTGCCCGCCATAAACTTCCCGCGCGGTAATGGTCTGCTCCGTTGGAGGAGCTGGCTTCTTTGTCGGCGCGGAGGAGGACCTTGCGAAAAAATAGCGGATGTTGAGCAGATCCAATTCGCGACTTTCGCCGCGCAAGGTGCGGTCGGGATCAGTCAGATCGCCCCAGACTTTCATGTCCCCGGCCAGCTGACTGTAGCGGGCGAGTCCGAAACCCTCGTAACCGGCGGCATTGTCCAACCCCCACATCATGGCGATGTCAGGTTGAAGCGCCACCAGCCACGCTTCCACGGGCGCGGCGTAAGAGACCGGTTGGTTCGGATCGAAAAAGTGGTCCTGGGTGAAGATGCGATACGGCGCCTGCGGTCCCGTGTCGTGGCGTTCCCGCACAAAACGAAAGGCCGCGGGCTCCTGCCAAAGCTCGGACGTGGCCGTGGGACTGCTCGCGCGCCAACCGCTGAACTGGCCCCAAAGATTCAGATCCAGATACACGGTCGCGAGCAAGAGCAACGTCGTCGCTGTTCCACGGCGCACTGTTGCGAGCCAGATCGCGCCCATGCTCAACAAAGCGAGGAACGGTGGAAGAAATAACTCGGGAGCGCGGAGGATGGTGACGGGCGCGTCGCGTCCGAGGCGAAAAACAGGCGGGCGACCCAGACTAACGGTAAGACAGGTTGCGATAAACAAGACCGCGCCACCGATCGCCACCCAGCGCAAAATCCTTTTGCGATCGGGCGCAAGTTCCAGGGCGGTCAAGCCGCGGCCGGCCAGGATCGCGAGCGCGAACTGCACTTCCATCAGGTGCCGCGCCGGCACCCGAAAGAGGTTCAGGACCGGGACGGCGTAAACAAATTTGTAAAATCCAAGCGGCGCGTAACGGCCGAGCGCGAGGAGAATTCCCAAAGGGATAACCGCGGCCCAAAAGACGGTGCGGACATCGCGTTTAAAAACACAGGCGACGAAAGCGAGGGCGAGGGTAGCGAGCCCGACGTAGCCGACGTACTCGGCATAAAACGACGGCCCGACGTACGGCGCCCGAAAAAACCTGCCATCGCCGCCGCCCATCAGGTAGGGCGCGAGGAACGTCAAAACGAACCGACGCGGCATGCTGAAGGAACTGAAAAAATCGTAGGACGCTTCCGAGCGGAGACTGTGGCGGAGGAGTTCGACGGTAGGGAAAATCTGGACGGCGGCGAGAGCCAGCCCGGCGCC
>JBAPMH010000303.1:0-4964 GCA_049278515.1 Chthoniobacterales bacterium | reverse complement strand
GCAAAGTAGCTTCGGTGTAGCGCGGCGGCGGCCGGGTCGCTTCCGCGAGCAAATTTGCTTCGACCGTTTTCGCCTGGTTGCGATCTTCCGGCTGCAACGCCGGAAGCGCCTTGCCGTCCTTTGAATCTTCGTCCACCGCGGTCCGCCCATAAACCGCGAGCCAGCCCGGCGCGGTCAGGACTTTGCCTTCGGTCTTGAACTTGTGCTCAGCCACCTGGCTGAAACGGGTGGTGACATCGAACTCCGCCGCCGGAAAGAACACCGCCACAAAGCGCCGCGCCACCATGTCGTAAATCTTCGATTCGGCGTCGTCGAGATGCTTTGCTTCCGACGTTGTCGGAATAATCGCAAAGTGGTCGCTGATTTGGGCGTTGTTGAAAATTCGTTTGTTCGGCCGCACCCAATCATTCGAGAGCGCCTTTTGGGCGTGGTCCCCGAGCGTGCCGGAAAGGTTGCCGAGAGTCTGGCGCGCGATCGGGAGGTAATCTTCCGGCAAGGCCCGCGAATCGGTCCGCGGATAGGTCAGCATTTTGTGTTTCTCGTAGAGGGCCTGCGCGATTTGCAACGTCCGTTTGGCCGAAAAGCCGAACCGGCCGTTGGCTTCCCGTTGCAGCGTAGTCAGGTCGTAGAGCCGCGGGGCAATCTGCGAGCTGGCCTTCTTCTCCTCGGAAACGCTCGCCATCGGATTTCCCTGGCAAGCGGCCACCACTGTTTCGGCCGCGGCCTTATCCCAAATCCGATCGGCGCGGTCGTGTTCGTCGCCGCCCTTTTTGAAATCCGGCCGTTGATAACTCCCTTCGTATTGCCCCTGGGCGATCTCAAACTTCGCGGTGACGCGCCAGTAATCGCGGGGTTTGAAGTTTCGGATCTCAAGTTCGCGCTCGTAAACCATCGCCAGCGTCGGCGTTTGGACCCGGCCGACTGAAGCCACGTTGCCGGCGCGGGAACCGAACATCCGCTTGGTAATCGCGCGCGTGCCGTTGATCCCAATGAGCCAGTCGCTTTCGCTCCGTGACTGCGCGGCGTCGGCGAGTCCGCGCATCTCGCTTTGCTCACGGAGATGGCCGAAGGCATCCCGAATCGCCTGCGGGGTCATGGATTGGAGCCAAAGGCGTTTGACGGGGTGCTTGTTCTTCGCGAGCCGGCAAAGGTTGTTGAAAATGAGCTCGCCCTCGCGGCCGGCGTCGCAGGCGTTGATGAGCTGGTCGATGTCCTTGCGGGCGATCAGCTTCTTGAGGCGGTTGAAAACGTCTTTCGATTGATCGATCGGCTTGAGCTCGAATTCTTCGGGAATGATCGGCAACGTC
The DNA here is from genome assembly GCA_049278515.1 of Chthoniobacterales bacterium. Lineage (GTDB taxonomy): Bacteria > Verrucomicrobiota > Verrucomicrobiia > Chthoniobacterales > UBA10450 > AV80. The sequence continues at coordinate 3,657 of JBAPMH010000303.1, read as the reverse complement.
TCGAGCCGCCAGAACCCGTACTTTTTCTTGTCGATGTCCTCCGGCATGAGGAGCTCGGCGACATGCCCGACGGCCGACGAGATGACGTACTCGTCGTTCTCGAAGTGGTCGCCCTTCTTCGGTACCTTGCCCAGGGCCCGCGCCAGGTCGGCGGCCACGCTCGGCTTCTCGGCGATGATCAGGGATTTCGGCATGTCGTTTCGGGGTAAACGTCTTCGCTAACGATTGATGGGGAGCCCACGGCTCCGGGTTCAATTAAGGCGGGGAGGGTAGAAGAGACCCTGCCAGTTCGCAAATTTGTTTTAGTAAACGTGGGAGGGGCCTCTGCGCCCCGACTCGTCGCCGCACAAAGGCGGCTCCCACATTGGCGTCTGGCACAGACGCCCTACAACACGATCACCGTTCGGACATCGTCGCCGAAATTCTCCAGGCGATCCAGGGCGGTATTGACGGCTTCCGCTCCCAGCGGCACGGTCCGAATCAGGTCGCCGGAGAGATCGAGTTTTTGCTCCCGAACAAATTCCAGCAGGACCGGGATCTCGCTCGCGAGGTGATCGGAAACACCGATGATTTCCGCTTCTTTGTTGAGCAGATCGAGGTAGGGCGCCACTTGAAACTGTTCCTTCGTTAGACCGACGAGAGCCGCCCGGCCCAGGATGCCGAGAGATTGCACAGCCTGCCTCATGGTCGCCGGCAAGCCCACCAGCTCCAACGCAACATTGACGCCGCGGCCGTCTGTGAGGTCCTGCAATTGGGCAACCGGATCGCCCGCGCTTGCGTCTACCGGGATGGCGCCAAAGCGCCCGGCAAGCCCGAGCTTGTGCGGGTTGATATCGATCGCGAAAACCTGGGCGGCGCCGAGCTGCCTCGCCAGTTGGACCGCGGAAATCCCCAGACCGCCGACGCCGAAAATTGCGACGGTGTCGCCCGGAGAGAATCGCGCCTTGCGCAAAGCATGCAGGGAGGTGGCCGACGAACACATCAGGATCGCGCCCTGATCGAAGGGGATTTCGTCCGGTAATCGAAACAGGCTGCGTTCCGGCACTGCGATGAATTCGGCGTAACCGCCATCACGATGCTTGCCAATCATTTCGGCGCTGGGGCAAAACTGTTCGTTCCCAGCCCGGCAAAACGCGCATTCGCCACACGTGACGAGGTAATGGACGCAAACGCGGTCGCCCGGTTTGAACCTCCCAACCGCGGCACCAATTTCGTCCACGACACCTGCAACCTCGTGTCCCAGCGTGAGCGGCAGCCGCGCGACCGGCGACACCCCGGCGCGATAATGGGCGTCGGAATGGCAAACGCCAGCGGCGCGAACGCGAATCAAAGCATCGGTCGCCCCCAGACTGGGAATCTCGATCCTCTGCTCTTCGAGCGGAGAACCAATAGACGTTAAACGGATTGCGCGCATTCTGTAGCCGTCGCCCTGGGGGCGACGTAACCGATAGCATCATTGCTCTCGCGCTCGCCGCAGGCGAGCGTCTACCCCAGCTTTATGAAATATTTTCCCGGCAGCTGTTTCACCAGCTTCTTCAGCTCGAGGCGCAGGAGCGTGGACGAGACCGTGCCGCTCGGCAATTCCGCTTTCGTTGCGATATCATCGATCGGCGTTTCGGTCTCGCGAATCGCATCATAGACCCGGCGTTCGTCCTCGTTGAGCTCCGGCAACGCGCGCACGGCCGCGCCCGGCGATGGCCTGGCTTCAGGAAGAAGAATCTGCAGGTCATCGAGAATGTCGCTCGCGTCCATGACGAGCTTCGCTCCCTGCTGGATCAGCCGATTCGACCCGATCGCGCTCGGCGCATTGATGTGTCCGGGCACGGCGTAAACGTTGCGCCCCTGCTCGAGGGCCTGGGCGACGCTAATGAGCGCGCCGCTATTCGCGCCGGCTTCGACCACAAGCAGGCCCTCACTCCAGCCGCTGATGATGCGATTGCGCATCGGAAACGTCTGGCGGTCCGGCTCGATCTCCATCGAAAATTCGGAAACGACGGCGCCGTTGCCGCTCCGAATCTTTTCCGCGAGGGCGGCGTTCTCCGGCGGATAGAGTTTCGACAATCCCGAGCCGATCACCGCGACGGTCCGCCCTTTCGCGGCCAGCGCTCCCTGGTGCGCCGCGGTATCGATGCCGCGCGCAAGCCCGCTAATCACGGTCAACCCGGCGTAGGCGAGCTGATACGAAAGCTTCTTCGCCGATTCCAATCCATAATGAGTGGTGCGCCGGGAGCCGATGATAGCGATGGCGTGTTGATCGCGCTCGGTAAGTTCGCCCCACACATAAAGCACGATCGGGGGAGAATGGATTTCGCGCAGTTGCTTTGGATAAACTGGCGATTCCGCCGTAATCACTTCGGCGCCGAAATCGCGGATGCGTTGCAGTTCCGCGGGAAGATCGACGAGCGTTTCCCAGTTTGCGATCTGGTCGACGACTTCACGGCCGATGCCATCGACGGCCCGCAAGGCGTCGCGTTTGGCGCAGAGGATCAGGTCCGGCGTTTCGAAAACTTTCAGCAGCTTCCGGAGGCGCACCGGGCCCATCGTCGGAAGCATGTTGAGCGCGATACAGGCTTCCGTGGGGGTCATGGAATAACAAGTCGACGCGCGGTGTCGGCTCGACAGAGTCTCGCCCTACCAGATAGCGCGCCCTACCAAATCAGAATGGAATTTCGTCGTCGTCCGGGGCGGAGGGCGCTGCTTTCGGGGGAGGCGCTGGTCTGCTGGATCGGGAACCGCCCTCTTCGTCTCCCCCGCCACTGCCGCCGCCACGAGGAGCCCCCAGCATCTGCATATTTTCACCGATGACTTTAAGCTTGGTCCGTTTTTGTCCGGACTGCTTATCGTCCCAGGAATCGAGCTGAAGCCGGCCCTCGACGAAAACCGGCCAGCCCTTTTTCAAGTATTCGCCTGCAACTTCCGCGGTCCGTCCCCAGAAGGTAACGTCGACAAATGTGACTTCCTCGCGTTTCTCACCGTTCTCAGCGGTGTAGCTGCGATTGACCGCCAGGCCCAGGTCCGTGACGGCTGTTCCCTTGGGGGTGTATCGGACCTCCGGATCGCGGGTGAGGTTTCCGAGAAGGATGACTTTATTGAAACTGGCCATGCCGCCGTTCTAGCGGAATTATTCGGCCCCGGCCAACTTTTTCGCGGGCTTCTCCACTTTCGGGCGGAGACGCTGGTAATGCTGACGGTAAACTTCCGGATCGAGCTTGAATTTCGAACGCAGCTTGGTGATCAACTGCGGGTCGGCGTGAAAAATAAAATTCACGTAATGACCGGCCTCGAGCTCGCCGGCCACGTAGGAAAACTGGCGCTTGTCCATTTTCTGGACCTGTTCGATTTCGGCCCCTTCTTTTTGAAATTCGGACTCAAGGCGATCGACGACGTCCTTGACGGTTTCTTCCCTGCCCTGTGTGTTCAGCACGAGCAAGGCTTCATAACGGTTCTTCATGTTTCTGGATTTTTGTTGAAAAGGTTCATCGCGGAAAGCAGGCCGTTGTCAATCGACCATTTCACGGCGTCCATGGCGCGGGCGAGGGTTTTTTCCACGGCCGGGCGCTCCTCTTCGGAAAAACGGCTTAGGACGTAATCGACGGCCCCTTCGACCGGGGCGGCGCCAATTCCAACCCGCAACCGGGGGATTTGTTCGGTTCCGAA
>JBAPMH010000302.1:0-1885 GCA_049278515.1 Chthoniobacterales bacterium | reverse complement strand
ATGCTAAACGCCTCGGGTGTCAATCGCGCCGACAAAGCGACCCTCGCCAACTGCTGGCTCTGGATTGCCAATTATCATCACCAGCCTGTCGTCCCTTCGCCGTGGAGCAACTGGCGCCTCTGGCAATACACCGGGGACGGCAAATGCGATCTCCGCCCGCGTTCCTCCTATCCGGTTCGAGTCGCCAATATTCCCAGGGCCGAGCGCAATATGTTTCGCGGCAGTGACGAGTCCCTCAGCGCCTGGTGGCAGGAACACGCCTGGTTGCCCGCAGAATGAAATTTCGAATCTAGAATTTCGAAATCCGAAACAAATTCGAATTAACAAAAGCTGAACGCCCGAAAGGCGGAATGGACAAAGAAACGCGAGAGCTCGCCGCCAAGGTCCCTCAGGTCACGCTTCTCTTTTGGATTGTTAAGATCCTCGCGACCACCCTGGGCGAAACCGGCGGAGATGCCGTTACCATGTCGTGGCTCGGCGAAACGACAGAAGAAGCCACCGGCAGAGGCTATCTGATTGGAACGGCAATATTCGGCGTTATTTTTATAGCCGCCGTCCTTGTCCAGATCAGGGCAAAGAAATTTCACCCATTTCTTTACTGGTTCACGATCGTCGCCACGACGACAGTCGGCACGACGCTGGCCGACTATTGTACCAGATCGCTCGGCATCGGTTACACCGGCGGTTCGACGATCTTGCTGGTTCTGGTAATTGCGTCGCTTCTGATCTGGCGTTGGTCCACCGGAAGCATCTCGATCGAGACCGTGAACACGCCGAAGGTCGAGATCTTCTACTGGGTCACAATCATGTTCTCGCAAACGCTCGGGACCGCCCTTGGCGACTGGGTGGCGGATACCTACGAGATGGGCTACCTCGGCGCTGCGGCGGTTTTCGGCGGATTACTGGCAGTGACTGCTCTGCTCTACTACTTTATGAGCATCTCTCGCGTAATCCTGTTTTGGACCGCGTTCATTCTCACCCGCCCGCTCGGAGCGGTGGTGGGCGATTTTCTCGATAAGCCGTACGCAAATGGAGGGTTGGCTCTGAGCCGTTACACGGCGTCTCTCGCGCTCCTCGTGGTGATCGTCGCGTTAATCCTGATCTACCGCCAAAAGCCCGCTGTGAAAGCGCATTGATTGCGTTGGAGGGCGAGCTCCGCGAGCCTGTTCCCTGCGCGGCGTCGCAGAGCTCCGCCCTCCATCTTGCGCAGCGCGGCTTTTCAAAACCGCTAATACAATAATTGCACGCCAGAGTATCCGATCCAGGCTCGCGCCTCCCGCGAACGCACCTCGTGGCCCAACGACCCGATAAACAGACAGTGGTCGTTCAGCTTTTGCCGGATCCCGACGTTCACCGCCAGCTCGTCGTCGCTGAAATTCGTCCGCGAGCTGCCGTGGAGCTCTGCCATTAACGACGTCGTCTTCGCCACGTCCACGCTCACGACGATGCCATAAAGCCACTCGGACGGTCCCACCGTGCTCGTGACCGGCCCCCACTCAACGTCGAGATCGAAGTCTTTGAAGGCTTTGGTAATTTGAATCGGGATTTGAAACCGCGTCCCGTCTTCCGCCAGCCCGCGTCTTGCCGCCGATCGCGAGATATTGAAGATCACTCGCGGAAATAGCGACATCGACAGGCCGGTCCGCTGATCGTCCACGAACCGCCATTTTACCGCGGCTTCGGTGCCGCCAAGACCGCCGATTGTTCCGTGTTGTTTCCGCTTCAACAAAACTGGCCCACCTTGCAACGTCAGCTGGATCCGATCGCCGACGCCGTAATTGATGTCGATCGCCGGTGCATTGAACGCGCTCTCGTTCGGTCGCCGCTCAAACGCAATCGCCAGATTGATCTCGAATTTTCCGTCCCCCGGAGTTCCGGGATCGTC
>JBAPMH010000301.1:0-2507 GCA_049278515.1 Chthoniobacterales bacterium | reverse complement strand
GGGCGTGACCGATAACCTTATCAAGCTCGCGCGCGAAACCTCACCGCAACCCACCGAGCGCGAGCTCGACACCTTGCTCGCCACCGGCGAACAGGCCGCGATCGCCCTCACCGCCATGGCCGTCAACGCCCTGGGCGGGAAAGCAATTTCGCTCACAGGCGCGGAAGCCGGCATCCTGACCGATCGCGCCCATACCCGGGCCAAGATCGCCAACATTTCTCCGCGACAAATCCACGCCCTCCTCGCCGATGATTACATCGTGGTGGTGGCTGGGTTTCAGGGGCAGAACGCCGACGGCGAAACCACGACGCTCGGCCGCGGCGGTTCCGATCTCACCGCGATCGCGCTCGCCGGAGCGTTGAACGCCGACGCCTGCCAGATTTTTACCGATGTCGACGGCGTCTTCACCTGCGATCCACGGGTGGTGCTCGATGCCAAAAAACTCGATGAAGTTGCCTACGACGAACTCCTCGAAATGGCCGGCGCCGGCTCCAAGGTGATGCAATCGCGCGCCGTCGAATTCGCCAAGAAATTCGGGGTCGAATTTGAGGTGCGTTCCAGTTTCAAGAGCGACACAGGGACGATCGCGAAGGAGGAAACCGCGAACATGGAGGACGTGGTCATCCGCGGGATCAGCGTGGAGCGGAACCAGGCCAAGGTCACGGTGGACGACGTCCGGGACGAGCCCGGGATTGCCAGCCGGATTTTCTCGGTGATCTCGATCGGCAACATCATCGTGGACATGATCGTCCAGAGTGTTTCCAAGCACGGCACGACCGATATTTCCTTCACCATCCACGAAAACGATCTGGAGGCCGCTACCAAGCTCCTGGACCCGGTAATCCAGGAAGTCCGGGCGGCTGGGTTAATCACGACGAGCGGCGTCGCCAAGCTAAGCGTGGTAGGGATCGGGATGCGATCCCATTCCGGCGTGGCTGCACGGCTGTTCGATTGCCTGGGCAAGGGAGGAATCAATATCCAGCTCATCTCGACCTCCGAAATCAAGATCGCCGTCATTATCGACGGCAAAGACGCCGACCGGGCCGCTCAGCTGACCCACCAGGAATTTGGCCTTTCCCGGTTCAGGACTCCGGAGCCCGCCGCTGGCGACGAATGACCGCGCAATACCGTCCGAATTTATCGCAAACTCAGGCTGCGGAGTAGAACGACGTTAGCGTAAGAACAGCATCAGATACCTTTCCATGTGAATGTTGCGCACAGCCTGGCGCATCTGGCACGGACAGGTTGGACCTCCAACGTCAGAACGCGCCGCAAATTCGATGATATCCCAAGGAGCGGCGCTCTCCAGACCGCCGTCAACGTTCCTGCCGACGGTTCGCGGCGCTCCTTGGAGAGGACGGGTTACAAGTCACCAGAAGCGCACGAGCGTCCACGACTTGGCAGGAATCGACCGAGATCAGCCCCAACGCTGCGGCCTAAAACGCCGCTGCACCATCGAGAGCCTCGGGGAGGAACCCTCGCGACGGTGAAATTGAGGCCAACCCTACCATTCTATTACATCATACAATATATGTCATATAAAGTCCTCTGGTAGTGTCTCAGTTTGAATTTTCGGGCCGCTTTGAACCTTCCCGCCTGAGTTGTCCCACAGGCTGAATTAACCTGAATCAGCTCGAAAAAGGCTGATCTTACGAGAGAAAATCGAATCCGGCGCCGTTTAGCGGGTCGGCAGGTGGAACTTGTCCCCACAGCGCTGAATCGGCGTCCGCCCGAGTTCCTGCCCTAAGCGTGATGAGCCGCTTCCAACCGGGACAACTCTCGTGAATTCCCTGACCTGGAACCTGAAACCCGAATCCCGCGTTTTTCCCGCCCGTTTGCAACGACCTTGCAACCCGAGTCTGGGCCGATGTGGGAGCGCGCGCTGGGTCTAACCGGGCGGCGATTCAGGCGGCAGGTTCTCTGACCGCGCGCCATGCTTCTTTACAAAATCCTGATAAATGCCCAACGCCACGTTCCGTCCGGGTTCCGACCAGAAAGCCGCACCCAAATCAGTCGCAACTTGACGGGATTTCGCAGCGTCACGTTCGAGATTTTCGCGGTCCATCACAGCGAGCCGTGCTTCAAGTTTTTCTAAATCGATTTGCATTGATGTCAGCGCCAAGAACATGAGCGCCGACCTCCAAACGAAGTCTTTTGGCTCTCGAAGAATCGCGGCATATTGGTCCCGCCATTCGCCTGCCGGCAAGCTCTCGGGCAAAAACACGGCGCAGGTTTCCGCCGCAAACTGTCTAGCCTCGTCCGAGGCAAGCCCGGCGACATAACGATCGATCGAAAAACCGACGTGCGTGATATTGTGGACAAGGCGGTTTCGAATTTTTGATAAACCACGAACAAATTTTACGTCGGTAGGCTCAACAAGTTCTAACATCCGCAGCAATGCCAGTTTGGAATGACGGCCGCCGGAGAAATCTAACGCGTTAAGAAATTTCTCCGGAATCGTCGGGCAAATCCGCGTTTCCAAAAGCCGCGAGCACGCCGTCTCCACT
>JBAPMH010000300.1:0-6303 GCA_049278515.1 Chthoniobacterales bacterium | reverse complement strand
CCCATGCCCTGATGCTATATGTGGTGAAAGGCTACTTTTTCATCACCGTCGGCATCAGCGGGGTGGACGACGAAAAAGGCGCGACGGCGAAAGCAAAAACTCTCGCGGGCAAGATCCTGAAACATCTCTAACTGACATGGTCGCCAACGTTAATGGTCCTCAATTCTCCGGCGGCGCGAACATCGCGATCAAATGCCCGAGCCATACCTACGAGCAGATGCTGGCCTTCTACCGCGACACGCTCGGGTTGCCCTTGATCGAGGAAGAAGATGACGGGTGTATTTTTCAATTCGGGCCAAACCGGCTTTGGATCGATCGGGTCCCGAACCTGAGCCATCCCGATATCTGGCTCGAGCTGGAAACGAACGACACGGAAGCGGCTGCTTCCTACCTCAAGATCAACGGCGTTCCTCGCCGGGATGAAGTCGAACAGCTGCGGGAAGACTTCGACGGCTTTTGGATTTCCGATCCCGCCGGCGTCATCCATCTCGTCGTCGGCGACGAAGAATAGTTGGAGCCGCCCTGCCCTTAGGCCGTTGGTTTTATCTCGATCCACGTCTATCCCCCTGGCGCGAGCACCTCCACGCCAATCATTGATGACTCGGGACAGTTCGTCACGTTTTGTGCGCTCGGGGGAGGCTCTATTCGGTTGGCTTGCCGCGAGGCGAAGGCGTTCCATTTTCGTGGCGTCATCGAACGGGGCGTGATAGATGGGTACATGCCCAAGCCCCCAAATGGCCGAAAGATTTCAACTGCGAGAGGGAAGCGACGGGAGACCGCGAGGGTCCAGGAGACCGAACAGCTTTACTTGATTGAGAGATCGCTAAACGGCACTTCAATCGCGCCGAACCTGGACGAGTATCCCGCTCCAAAGAAAAATGGAATACACCTTCCGGTTGAACCCCTGCTGACCAGCGGCGATCTCGAACCGGCGTTTTTTGGGTCGCGGGTTCCAGCCAAATTCCCGCCGAATTTTCTATACCAAGGCTCCTGCGAAAATCTCCTCTGGGAGGCCAAGCGTCAAAATAAGAAGTTTGACCTTATTTTTACTAGCCCTCCCTACAATCTCGGCAAGCCATATACCGGCTATGCAGATGACCGAGACTTGAGCGATTATATCGAGTGGCAGGAAACCATTATTGGGCAGTGCATTGATTGTCTCGCGGATACTGGATCCTTATGCTGGCAGGTTGGTAATTATGTTAGTAATGGACTAGTCGTGCCACTCGATATGGAGCTTTATCCAATCTTTAGGCGACTCGGGTTGAAACTTCGAAATCGAATCGTGTGGCATTTTGGTCACGGTCTTCACTGTAATCGACGCTTCAGCGGACGGTACGAGGTCGTCCTTTGGTACACAAAGTCTGACGACTACAGTTTCAACCTGGATGCCGTCCGAATACCATCGAAGTATCCCAACAAAAAACACTTCAAAGGGCCCAAGAAGGGCCAACTATCGGGCAATCCGCTCGGAAAAAATCCAGCTGACATTTGGTCAAATAGCGACGGAATCGTATGGGACATTCCGAACGTAAAACACAATCATACTGAAAAGACCGAGCATCCGTGCCAGTTTCCTATCGGGCTGGTTATGCGATTCATAAAGGCCCTTACGCGTGAAGGAGACACAGTCTTCGATCCATTCCTCGGCGTTGGAACGACCGCCGCGGCCGCTGCGCTCTTGAAGAGGCGTTTCTTTGGCAGTGAACTTAACAAGGGGTATTTCAATAGGGCTCGTAAGCGGGTAGAATTGGCAGCAAACGGACTGTTGCCGTTTCGCGACCCGAACAAGCCGGTCTACCAGCCACCAACCCCAAGAACCAAAATACATGAGCCTATCGACTAAAGACCATAGAAATGGAGCGAAGCTGATCCCGGCGTACATTCAAGAGGAAGTCAAAGCCGCCGTCGCAGAAACAGAGGCGCTACGTCGTGCCACTTCAACCCGGGAGGCAATTCTCAAGACACTTCGTGGAAAACACGGTTGGAGCGATGAAATCACCTTGTCGCCAGATGCGAAGATATCCATTACGTCTCGGAAAGGAGAGATCGGCCTCTGCGTACAAACCGGCAATATGAGTCGTTTTTACGCTGATTTGCTGAAGCTGGAATACCTTTTCCATGAGGGCATGATTCAGGCAGCGGTCTATGTGGTTCCCGTCAAAGCGGTAGCGAAACGCTGGGGCGAGAACATAGCGAACTTCGAGAGATTCACCAACGAAGTGAAAATATTCTCTAAAATAATTCAGACGCCGCTGCTTATTATCGGGATTGGGAAACCATAACATGCAGCTTGGCCTTCCCCTCTCCGTGCGAGAAAAGGAACTCGCGGATCTCACTGCGGCTCCGTCGGAACGAACCTACGATCTCCGTTTCCAAGGTAAGCTTCGCACCTTGCCCGTCTACCGGGTGCGACTAGAGCTACCAAAATACCGGTTAGAAAATGGGCGCACTAGCGCCGCCCAGCTCGACCACATTGCCGAGGATAAGCTATCGAAGGATTTCTTCGATCCATCTCGGTCCGAAAACGAAGACGTTCAGAGAGCTCAGCATTTAATCTTGAAGAAAATGGCTGAGCATAACGATCCAGAGCGCAACTTGTTCAAGTTTTTTGCTAATCGGGAACAGGAACAACCTCTGATTCTTGATCACCTGGGCTTTGTTGTTAATGGCAATCGACGGCTCAGCACCTATCGCGAGATTCACGAGAAGGAGCCGGGCCGCTTCACACATATTGATGTGATCGTGCTCCCGAAGTGCGACGCAAAAGACATTGACGAACTCGAGGCTCATCTTCAAGTCGAGCGGGACATTAAACAGGAATACAGCTGGATTAGCCTCGCACTCACTTTACGCCACAAGCTTGAATCTAAACAATACAACGAGGTGCAGCTTTCGGATATATATGACCTCAATAAGAAGGAAATCCAAAGCAAGATCGCCCAGTTGACGCTTGCGGAAGAGTATCTCGCGTCACGTGGAAGGGCGGGACGCTACCTTGGGTTGGAAAAGACGGAATTTGCCTTTGAACAACTTCTAAAGAACCGAGCCAAAATGGCCAGCTCTCCAAGTAAGCAACAGTTGTTTTCAGAGGTGGCATTCCGGCTAATCGAATCTCCCGAAGGGGACCGCGTTTATGCGTCTATTACCGACGCACGAGAGGTTCTCGACAATATTTGCGAAGCAGTCCAAAGGGAATTACCCATAAAGAAGGAATCGGGCGGGGAATCTGTTATGGAAGAGGTGAAGAACAGCGAACTCTTTGGAAGTGCCACCCTCGATGCAAAAGAGACAGTTTATCTAGCGGCGTTTCAGGCACTCCGGTCGTCGAAAGACGAGCACGTTGTCCAACAGATCATCCAGAATGAAATCGATGCCAAGAAGGAACGCGAGAAAGCCGCGCGTCGCGGCAACTCTGCAATGGAGTCTGTTCGAAAGGCCAATACTGCTATGGCCGATGCAGTTAATTTGTTATCAGCTCAAATCAGCAAGGATGGCATCGCGCAACAGTTGGATGCTATTGAGCACAGCCTGAAAAAGGTGCGGGCATGGCTTGAGTCGCATGCCTGAGCAGGGCAAGATAACGATTGCGCTTTCCGACTCGGGCACCGTAACACTGTGTGTCCGGGACAATCCGGCGGCTTGGGCGCAAGCCAGACTGATCGTTCTCGAGCGGACGGGAACGGCGCAGCATGTCGGAGGCGACTGCCTCGAAATTCCTTGGTGGGAGTTTGCCCCGATCTTGCCGCGGCTACGAATAATCAATCAATTGTTTCCTGCGCTTTCAGTCGAAGTCGATGCGCGCTCGGCTGATTTGATAAGGCGCTCGATCGACGCCACTCAACGCATGGGGAGCGGTGAGAGCGGTCCCGTTCCCACACGCGAGGAGTTACTTTTTGCGCTGAACGAATTAGGTTGGTCGCCGGAGCGAATCCTGACTCAAAATCAAATTGAAAATGTACTTCGCCTCGTATCTCTTCCGAGCGGCGCAACATTTTCGGTTCCTGGGGCCGGTAAGACGACCGAAGCGCTTGCCACCTTTGCGTTCAAGACACGACTGAGCCGTAAACTTCTCGTTGTCTCGCCGAAGAACGCTTTTCCCGCTTGGGAGGAACAAGTGGCAGCCTGTTTACCCAGTCTGAGCGTCGTGCGATTAACAGGCGGCAAGGCTAGCATCGCCATGATTCTTGAGAGCGCGCCAGCGATTGCAATCATAACTTATAGCCAACTCGTGAATGTCACGGACTTAGTGCAAAGGTTCTTGGCTCAACACTTGTCGGTGGTTTTCTTAGATGAGAGTCACAAGATAAAGGGAGGGGAGCACCGTGCTTGGGGAGGTGCCGCTTTAAGTATAAGCCACCTACCCGAGTGGAAGCTTCTGATGTCCGGGACTCCCATGCCAAATACGGTCGACGATCTTATTCCGCAAATTCGGTTCTTGTATCCGGATTTGGGCCAAGTTGATGATCCGATTGGCACAATTCAGCGATTCTTTGTCCGAACTACGAAGGCACAACTGGACCTTCCACCTGTGGAGTCGCGAGGTGTTCCGATAGCGCTGACCGACGCCCAAGCAAGAATCTATCGCTTGTGTGCCGCGGAAGTGCATCGTGACGCAGAGAAGGCTCTTCGTAGCAACGACAAGAACGTGCTTCGCAGCTTTGGCCGCAGTTATTTGATTCTTTTGCAATTGGTATCGAATCCAGCGCTCCTCGCAGCGCACCAGGGACGGTTTGCGAGTGAAGATTTGATTGCTTGCCTACAATCCGATAGTCCCAAGATCGAATACATTTGTCATAGAGCGCGACAGCTGGCAACGGAGGGGAATAAAGTTCTGATCTGGAGCGGCTTCGTTCGGAACGTCGAGGTTGTGGCACAACGCCTGGCCGATTTGGGAGCTGACTACATACACGGTGGCGTGGAAGCAGGCAGCGAGGAAGAGGAATGGACTCGTGAAAGCAAAGTGGCTCGGTTTCACAAAGATCCGAATGCGATGGTTCTGGTAGCTAATCCAGCAGCATGTTCCGAGGGCATTTCTTTACACACAGTTTGCCATCATGCGCTCTATCTTGACCGGAACTACAACGCGGCACAGTTTCTTCAATCCGCTGATAGAATTCACCGGCTAGGGTTACCTCCGACTCAGAAGACGTTCATTGAGTTCGTCTTCAGTCCTGGCACTATCGACGAGTCTGTCAATCGGCGTCTCTCGTTCAAAATTGAACAGATGGAAATCGCCTTGCGCGACCCGTCCATCAGTCTCCCTACTCATTGGTTCGATGATCTTGACGAATTGCCAGATGCTGAGGACGTCAAGGATCTACTGGAGACGCTACGCGGGAACGAGGTATGATTCGGTCTGTCGGCACTCTGTACGCTATCCAGGATCTGTTTGAACACTTGGGCGCACATCGCCTCGATCGTGACGACTTTCTGCGCGGATATTCCAAATACGGTGCCTCTACCGCGCAGGATGTATACGATACAGCGACAGAGCTGAGCTGGATTTGCACAGCCGATAGCGGGCAACTCGTCGCGACTGAAATAGGCAAAGCGGCCCACTCTGGAGTTGATCGATCGACTAAGCTTCGTTTTCAGCTGGCCAAGATTATCGAGGCTAATCAACCGGTTTGGGCTGGTCTCTTGCCAAAAGGCCGCAAGGAAGCGGTAGCCGGTTTTCCGAGCGAGATCCGTCAATGTTTTGAGGAAGCCTTATTGCTCGAAGAGGCTACTGACGAGATTGTCGCGTGGTGGGATCGCCTATCGGGTTTGATGCGCGCGGTTTCTCAACGACGACTTTTGGAAACCGGTCGAAAGGGTGAGCGTCAGAGTATCTACTACGAGTACCAACGGACCGAGAAGATGCCAACGTGGCAGTCGTTTGAAACGAATTACGCTGGATACGATATACTTTCGACTCGGGATAAGTTGGATTCCACGGCGTTGAAAATCGAGGTTAAGGCATCGGATCGCACTTTTAAGTATGCCAGCATCCACGTTACTGAGCACGAATGGATTACCGCTACAAAATCCCCTGGAAGCTATCTGTTTCATATTTGGCTCTTTGAACCGGCGGCGGCATTATTTGTGGTGGACGGCACTACTGTAATGGCGCATCTACCGCTGAATCAAGGCAAGGGAAGATGGCGCAACGCCGAGATTCCAATCAGCGCGCTCACGCACCCGTCTCACGGTATTCTTTGCGGTACGTGAACGGTATCCCAGTTCGCCTCATTATCGCCAATAGCAATGAAGCTCCCTAGTCGGGCCGTTTCGAACTGGTAACCATCACTTCCTCGGGAT
>JBAPMH010000299.1:0-9011 GCA_049278515.1 Chthoniobacterales bacterium | reverse complement strand
ACAATCAGGAGATAGGCGAAGACCGTCACCAGGAGCCGGCTCGATTCGCCCCGGAAAAAAGCGGCATCAAGGAGCGGTTCCGCGGAGAGAAGGAAAAGAATGCCGAGCGAGCGAGCGGCGAGAAATTCGTCCACGAAACGCAGGACCAGGAGAAACCCGATCGGGAGGATTACAAGCAACGGCTTCCGGAAGCTGCTGAATTCTCCCATCTCCATCGTCGCCAACAGCCAAAAACTCCAAAAAAAGGCGAGGGTCAACAGGGTGAAACCAGCCACGCGGGACCGGGGCAAGCGGCGGGCCACAGCCTGAGCGGAAGCAGGGTTGACCAGGCCGACAAGACCGAGGAGCAACAAAAAAACGCCCGCAATAATTCCGGCTGTTTGGAGCGACAGATGATAGATCATGCGAAATCCGGAGACGGTTGCATGACCGGCGTTCCATACAAGCTGAATCCATTCGCCTGGGCGATGTGGAGGTCGAAAATCTGGCCGGCGAGCTGCGGGTTTCCCTCGAAAACCACGATCTTGTTCGTGCGCGTCCGGCCCATGAGCCGCGCGGCATTCGTCCGGCTCGGTCCTTCACAAAGGATCTCAAGATCGCGGCCGACGAGACGCTCATTGGCCCGATGGGCGGAAGCATCGACCACGCTGAGCAGGTCCCGGTTGCGTTCCTCTTTCACGCGCTCTTCGATCTGCTCCATCACCGCCGCGGGCGTGTCCTGGCGAGTTGAGTAACGGAAAACGAAGGCGTTATCGAATTGGATTTCTTCGACCAGATCTCGTGTCCGGCGGTAATCGTCCTCGCCCTCGCCGGGAAACCCGACGATCACGTCGGTGGTTATCGCGATCTCGTCGCGGGTCCGGCGAATTCGATCGACCAGCGACCGGTATTTCTCCGCCGTGTAAGGGCGGTGCATCGCCTTCAAAATCCGGTTCGATCCCGATTGGAGCGGGAGATGAATATGCTCCGCGAGCTTCGGCAAGTCCGTGAGCGCCTGGAGCAAGTCGTCGCGAAATCCAATCGGGTGCGGCGAGGTAAAGCGCAGGCGCTCCAAGCCGTCGATCTCATGAACGGCCTCCAGCAATTGCACGAACGGGCTCTTGCCGTCGACGGGGGCAAGTTCGTGCCGGCCATACAGGTTCACGATCTGGCCCAGGAGTGTGATTTCCTTCACCCCCCGCGCAACGAGATCCCGCGCCTCCCGGACAATTTCGGCGATCGAGCGGCTGCGCTCGGCACCGCGCGTCTGGGGGACGATGCAAAAAGTGCAATGCATGTTGCAGCCCTGCATGATCGAAACAAAAGCGGTCGCCTGCCGGTCTTTGACTTCGTGATCGCGAATTGTTTCCGCGGACCCGGCCTCTTCGTCTACGTCACAAATCGAAAAGCGAAGATCGTCCATCTGCCGCGTCCGCTTTTTCTCGACGAGTTCGTCGATGTAATCCGCGACCCGATGAAATTTCTGAGTTCCCACCACCAAATCCAGGTGAGGCAGCCCCGCAAACAGGGCGTCGCCCCGCGCCTGCGCCATGCAGCCCAGAAACCCAAAGACCACCTCCGGCCGGCGCCTGGCGATTTGCCCCAGCATTCCCATCTTCCCGAGCGCCTTTTGCTCCGCCATGTCACGCACGCTGCAGGTATTGAGCAAGACCACGTCCGCCTCTATTTCCCGGGCGGCGCGTTCGTAGCCACGCTCCAGGAGGGAGTGAGCGACCTGTTCCGAATCGCGCTCATTCATCTGGCAGCCGTAGGTTTTGATGAAGAATTTCGGCATGGAGAGAGCGGATTCTGCCACAAGGCAGCGAATTTCGCCATGCCGAGGTCAACTTCCCGCCTGCCACTTTCGGACTTCCCCTCTCGTGAGTTTCAGATTTAATCGCCCGCAATGAGTGAAGACACGGCGGCCATCGGCATCATCGGCGGCAGCGGCCTCTATCAAATGGAGAGCGTGGAAAACCCGACCGAGCAGCGCGTCACGACCCCCTTTGGAGACCCGTCGGACGTGGTCATCGGCGGGCAATTGCACGGACGGCAGGTTTATTTCCTCCCCCGGCATGGACGCGGACATCGCTTGCTGCCCCACGAGCTCAATCACCGAGCCAACATTTATGCGCTTCGCTCTCTGAACGTGCGGTGGATCATTTGCGTGACCGCGGTCGGAAGCTTGCAGGAAAAGTACGCGCCCCGTGACATCCTCCTGCCATCGCAGTTTTTCGATCGCACCAGTCAACGAGCCACGCACACATTTTTCGGCGAGGGGATCGCGGCCCATATCGGTTTTGCCGATCCCATCTCAACGACTCTGCGAAACATTCTGGCCGAATCGGCGCGGACCCTCGGCGTTAATGTTCATAACGGCGGAACCTATGTGAACATGGACGGCCCGGCCTTCTCGACCCGCGCGGAGTCGGAGCTGAATCGGCGGAATGGTTTCGACGTAATTGGAATGACGAATGTCCCGGAAGCCAAGCTGGCGCGCGAAGCGGAAATCGCTCTCGCGACCCTGGCCATGATTACCGATTACGATTGCTGGAAAGTCGAAGAAGAGCCTGTTTCCGCCCAGACCGTCTTCGAGCATTTGATCGCGAATGCTGAAACCGCCAAAAAGATCCTGGTAGAAGCCATTCCCAAAATCCCGGCGGAGCCCAACTGGCCTGAGCACCGTTCGCTGGATACGGCCCTGGTGACCGATCGGAAGCTCTGGCCGGCCGCCACAAGGGAAAAATTAGGGGTGATTTTGGGCCGATTTACCTAGGAAAACCGGCTTTTCGCAAAAATGAGTCGCGGTTTGCAAAAATCCTTCTTGCCAAATCGGAGTAAAGTATAGTAATTATAAAGACCGTCGGGGGAAACCCGGCCCAATGCTTCACGGAGTCCCAATAAAATGATGATCAAAATTGCCGCTTCTTTGCTCGCCGTCAGCCTGCTTGCCGCTTGCACTTCGACCACCACAACCACCAAGCGCACTACGCTTCGCGAAACTAACGCCGCTCGGCTGGCGGGGGCTGACACCACCACCACCAGCGAGGCCTTCCCTCCGGCCGAAGGCCCTGAAGAAGTCGCCGCTGGACCGATGGACCCAATCTCGAATCCGGCCCTGGTGCCTTCTCCGCTGCTGCGGGCAAGTGCCGCCGGCGGCCTGTAGTCGCTCCGGCAGCCCGGCCACGGGCCTTGGAGTTACATCCAGAGTCCCCAGGAAAGCAGCGCCGACGCGTCTTGCCAGACGCCCGCTTTGCTATCCCCGAGCACTACCACAATGATGTCGCGTCCGGGCCGCGCGCCACTTGCAATCAGGCAATGCCCGGCGGCTTCCGTGTATCCGGTCTTCATCCCGTTGCAATAGGAGAGCCGTTTTAACACTTTGTTCGTATTTTCCAATTCCCGGACGCGGCCATTCGCGTAGCGGAAGACCAGGTTCGGCAGGCAAACGATCGAACGAATGGTGCTATTCGCGTAGGCCGCCTTGGCGATAATCGAAAGGTCGCGCGCGGAGGAATACTGGCCGGGCATGGGGAGGCCGTTCGGATTGACAAAATGGGAGTGGGTCGCGCCGAGCTCGCGCGCCTTTTGGTTCATCAGATCGGCGAAGGCTTCCACGCTCCCCGCTGTGTCGCGAGCCAAACAACGGGCGACGTCATTCGGGCTCTTCACGAGGAGCGCGCGGAGCAAATCAATCCGTTGATAGGTCTCGCCCGGCTTAATATTCAGTCTCACCGGCTCGGCCAGAGTATCCACATGCTCCACGGTCACCTGCCGATCGAGGAATCCGCGTTCCGCGACAATCAAAGCCGTCAGCAACTTTTGAGTGCTGGCCGCGGCGCGGGGCGCGTCCGCGTTTTTCTCATAGAAAATTTCGCCGGACCGGGCATCAATTACCATCACGCTGGCGGCCCGCGTCGTGGGCGCGATTTTCGAGACGGAGCCTGGCGGCGGGGTCACCGGCTCGGCTTTCCGGACTTCCGAGATCCCATCCGGCACATCCATCGGGCGGACGGCTTTGAAGGTCTGTTTTGATTTCGGTTTCGCGGCGACGCAAAGAAGCGCGAGGACAATCGTGCAAAAAAATGCGGTTGTTTCCCTTCGGCGTCTCATGGGCAGCAATTTAGAAGCAATACTTTTGCTCGCGCAAGCAGGCGGATGGCCCGGCTACTCGCCTGTCCCCCGTTGAATCAATTCAATCTCGTAGCCTTCCGGCGCGTCGATGAACGCAATCGCGCCGTTCTTGCCATTCGGGTGAGGCCCATCCGAAAGCGGATAGCCCTTTTTGGCTGATTCCCGGGCGAACTGCTCGATGTCATCCACTTCAAAGGCCAGGTGGGTAAGATCGGGGCCGACAATCACCGGACCGCTGCCATCGAATTTGCAGATCTCGATTTCTTCCTCGCTGCCGGGCGCTTTTAGGAAAACCAATTGCGACCCGCGACCGGAAGTGTGCCGGCGCGTTTCTTCCAAGCCGAGAACGTCCCTGTAAAATGAGACCGTTTTTTCCAGATCGGTAACGCGATAACGAGTGTGGAGGAGCTTCTTGACCATCGTGCCACTAATTGCGCGTGCTCGCGGGTAATTTCAAACCCTAATGGAGAGCGGGTTCTCCGGCCGGCCGGGAGGCCGTTCCTCGCGCTAGTGTTTCCCGGCTGACTGTGATTGGTTAGGCGCATGAAATTGGTCATTGCCGCCACGGGGGCCAGCGGCACGATTTATCTGCAGAGACTGCTTTCGCAGATCGACTGCGCCGCGAACGAAGTTCACCTGGTCATGAGCGGTCATGCGAAACAGGTCGCAACCCAGGAGGTCGAACGTCTCGTCATTCCGGCGGGCGTATTGGAGCACGGTGAAAACGATCTGAACGTCCCCTTCGTGAGCGGCTCGGCGCGTTTCGATGCCATGGTCATCGTGCCCTGCTCGATGGCGACACTCGGCCGGGTCGCGTCCGGCTGCAGTGATACAGCCCTGCTGCGCGCCGCCGATGTGTTCTTGAAGGAACGCCGGAAACTCATTCTCGTCCCCCGCGAAACGCCTTGGAGCCTCGTCCACGGCCGCAATGTGGTGACACTTCTCGAAGCAGGCGCCATTCTTCTGCCGGCCATTCCATCTTTTTACAGCCGGCCAGGGTCGGTTGAGGATGTCGCCGATACCGTGGTCTGGCGGATCCTGGATCAACTCGGTTTGCCCAATCCGGCGGCCTATCGCTGGCGTGACGGCAGCTCGCCACCTCCATCAAAGTGAAGCTCGATAGCTGGCGCGCCCGGGCGCTACTCGCGTTCGGCTTCGGGTTGTATCGGCTCTGGGCGCGCACTCTTCGTTTGCAGGTGGAGGACCCGCACGAGGTGATCGGTTTCGTCCGGAATCAACCCGTCATTTTCGCCATTTGGCATAATCGTCTCCTGATGTTGCCGCGGGTTTTCGATCCATCCTTTCCTACCCGCCAAAGCTTCGGCCTGATCAGCGCGAGCCGGGATGGCGATTTTATTGCGAGTTTTATCGAGCGTTCCGGCTACGGCACGATCCGGGGCTCGAGCTCACGCAAGGGCATGCTCGCCTTGCGGCAGCTGGTCGACACCCTCGCCGCCGGCAGCAACGTCCTCCTCACTCCGGACGGACCGCGCGGGCCGGTCTATCAGGCCAGCCAGGGTGTCATTTTTCTCGCTCAAAAGAGTGGCGCCCCCATCGTGCCGATCCATATGGAATATTCAGGTTCCTGGCGGCTGAAGAGCTGGGACCGCTTTGTGGTGCCGCGGCCGTTCGCGAAACTTCGCGCTATCTTCGGCCCGCCCATTCGGGTCGCTCCCATGGACGATCCGGCGCAGTTCGAGGCGGAGCGGCTCCGCTTGGAAAAGGCAATGATGAGTCTGGTGGAACAGGCCTGAGTCTTCCGTAGAATTCCCGCCTTATGTCACGACTCATCCAAGGCCGGGAGATTGCCGACAAAGTTTATGCGGAGCTGCGGGGCGAAATCGCGGAGTTGAAGAAGCGCGGGGTCGTGCCAGGCCTGGCGGTGGTGCTGGTGGGCGATAATCCTGCCTCGCGTGCCTACGTCCGCTCGAAAGACAAGATGTGCCGCGATCTTGGCCTCCATTCCGTGAAGCTCGAACTCCCCACGGACACCACCCAGGAACAACTGCTCGCCCGGGTTGAAGAATTGAACAGCGATCCGGCGATTCACGGCATTCTCGTCCAGTCGCCGCCCCCGAAACAGATCGACGAAGCCGCCATTGTCCGGGCGCTCGATCCCGCCAAGGACGTCGATGGGTTTCATCCCACCAATGTGGCAAAGCTTGCCCTGGGCGATGACAGTGGCTTCGTTCCATGCACCCCGTTGGGCTGCCAGCGATTGCTCGTCGAGACCGGGGTCGAAATCTCGGGCGCGCATGTGGTGGTCCTGGGCCGGAGCATGATCGTGGGAAAACCGCTGGCGCTTCTGCTGATGCGGAAAGGCAAGGGAGGCGACGCGACGGTCACCGTCGTCCATTCGCGCAGCCGGGACCTCCCTGAGATTACGCGGTCCGCCGATGTCCTCATCGCCGCCATTGGCCAGGCGGAGTTCGTGCGCGCAGAACATGTCCGCGAAGGTGCGGTCGTGATCGATGTCGGGATCAATCGCGTGGAGGATTCGACGACGGAACGCGGTTACAGGCTCGTGGGCGATGTCGCGTTTGCCGAGGTGGCGGAAAAAGCCTCGGCGATCACCCCGGTGCCCGGCGGCGTCGGTCCGATGACAATCGCGATGCTGATGGCGAACACGGTTCGCGCCTGTCAGCAAAGCGTAGAGTCGCGCTCAAAGTTATCGCGACGACGCTCAGACTGTCGGCGGTTTGTAAACCGCCGCTCCTTGGGGCTTGGCAACGATCTTCGCGGTGAGGAAGCGCAGCATCGAGGGTTGAAAACGCGCGACCTGCAAAAAGGCTGAGGCGATCTTCGGGGCCAAGACGGCCGCGCGGGCCAGACGATTGATCCAAAGCCGGCCGCGGTAGAGCTGCGCGTGGGCGGCGCAATAGGCAACCGCCACATCGGCCGCATTCCCACTTTCTCTCTCGAGGGCAATCGCTTTCGCTGCGAGTTCCCCCGAGGCGAGCGCGTAATAAATCCCCTCACCCGTGAATGGTTCCACAACCCGCGCCGAGTCCCCCACGAAAAACAAGAAGGGTTGCGCGGGTGAGATGGATTCGCGCGTGAGGGGCGTGATGGTGCGCCAGGAGTGGCTCGGCGCAAGGTGGAAACGGCGTTCGGCCCAGGCGCGCAACGAGGCGATTTGCTTCGGGATACTGACGAGACAGAGATTCAGTTCGCCTTTCCCCACTGGCGCCTGACCGGAATAACCCTCCGGCCGAAATTCCAGGACGACGCGGTCGCCGAAGTCCGGCGGGAACGGCAAATGCGTCTGGAGCGCGACGCGTTCCTTTGCCAGTCGAGGGAGCAATCCGCAAAGCCGCGCCACCGTGGAATTCCGGCCGTCGGCTGCGACCAGCGTGCGGGCCTTGATGGCCTCCTCGCCCGCTCTGATCGTCCAATACTCGCTCCGTGGATCGGGCGACGAAAGCGCGGTCACGGTCGCCGATTCGAAAACGGTAGCTCCCAATTCCCGCGCGCGATCCAGCAGAAGCGTGTCGAAGCGACTTCGTTTGATTGCAATTTCGGCGTCGGCGCCGGTAGGAAGATCGACGCTCAGGCTCCGGCCATGAATTCCGATAAAATCAACGCGATCGAGTTTGCCATGCGGCAAACCCCGGACACGCTCGGCGAGATCGAGCCGCCGTAAGACCGGCCAGCAAGCCGGGTTAATGCAGTCGCCACAGACTTTCTCGCGCGGAAACTTTTCACGCTCCAGCACGGCGGTGCGCAAACCGGCCGCCGCGCAGAACCCCGCGCAGCTGGCTCCGGCAGGTCCGCCGCCGACGATCGCGACATCGAACATGGGTCACAGTCGCGGAAACCAGAGTGCGCCTCAAGGAGCGGCGATTTGAAATCGCCGTCTTAATTGCCGTTGGCGGTTTCAAACCGCCGCTCCTTGAAGCTCCCCCCGAATCCCGGCACAGTTCTCATGCGTGGCAAAAAAGGAACGACCAGATCTGACAAAGAAGGTACACGACGTGCCGCACAAGCCCGGTGTCTACCTGATGCGCGATCGCTTTAACCGCGTCATTTACGTGGGGAAAGCGCGGGATCTGCGCAAACGGGTCGGCTCTTATTTTATGCCGTCCAAATTAGCGCAAGCCGACATCAAGACGCGCGCGATGCTCGACGCGGTCTGGGATTTCGAAACGCACACCGTCCAGAGCGAGCCTGAATCGATTCTCCTGGAAGGCAAGTTGATCAAGGAATACCGGCCGCGCTACAACATCTCGTTTCGGGACGACAAACGCTTTCTCGTCGTCAAAGTCGATCCTACCGAAGAATGGCCGCGATTTCGCCTGGCCCGCTTCAAGAAGGATGACGGGGCGCGTTACTTCGGCCCCTACGCGCATGCCGGAGCGCTGCGGCAGACCCTGAATTTTATGCGGAAAAAATTCGGCGTCCTGACTTTTGGACGTGGGTCGCCCACGGAACGCGAGCTGAAATCTGCGACGTATCAGGTGCCGACGCGGCTGAGTGAAATCAGCGCGGAGCTTTATCGTGAGCGGGTCGCGCAAGCGTGCGATTTTCTGGAGGGGCATTCCCGCGAAATGATCGCGGCGGTCGAAGAGGAGATGCTAAAAGCCGCGGAGAAACTCGATTTCGAAAAAGCCGCCGATCTCCGGAACATGCTAGAGGATTTGCGGCGGACGACGAAGCCGACGCGGCGTTTCACCCGCCACAGCCTGCCCAGTTCGATCGATCCCGCGAGCGATGTCCGGGCGTTGGGAGATGCGCTCCAACTTTCGCGTCTGCCCTCCGTGATGGAATGCTTCGACATCTCCAACATTTCCACGACGCACGTCGTCGCTTCCATGGTCTGTTTTCGCAACGGCGTTCCGGATAAGGACAATTACCGGCGCTATCGGATTCGCACCGTCGAAGGCCAGGATGATTTCGCG
>JBAPMH010000298.1:0-11757 GCA_049278515.1 Chthoniobacterales bacterium | reverse complement strand
GTAAAAACCATGTTTTTTCCGCGAGGCCCTTAAGCTTGCTAATCCGAAGCACTTTCCGGCATTCTTCGCACCCCTATGGCCTCGACTTACCCAATGGCCGGAGCGCGAAGCAGACACCTGCTTTTTGCGGTCGTGCTTTTGGTCATGGCAGGGAGCAATCGGCCGCTCGCTGGCGACGAGGGCCCGCCAAGTAATGACGAGGCGCGGGTGGAAATAAACGGCGGCCGCGCGAAGACCGATCGGTTTGAACCGGCTCGGACCCCCAAGAAAACCGGCCGCGTCGAAATCGACCTCGGAGACAATAAGGATGTCGTGGTGGACTTGAAGCCAGCGCGGCGGAAGCGTGGCCTCGTGGAAATCGACCTTGGCGAGAGCAAGGATGCCACGGTCGAGATCGTCTATGATCGCAAGGGAGCTGCGATCGAGCTCAACGGGTACCGGGTCCATCCCC
Source organism: Chthoniobacterales bacterium (assembly GCA_049278515.1). GTDB lineage: Bacteria > Verrucomicrobiota > Verrucomicrobiia > Chthoniobacterales > UBA10450 > AV80. Next base: position 11,306 of record JBAPMH010000298.1, on the reverse strand, counting down.
AGTTCAAAGCGGGCCGGCGCTACCTCTTCGGACAAGAACAGGCCGAACTGGATCCGCCGCTGCCACCCTCTCAGTTCAATCCGGATCCGGGCGGCGGCAATCTCTTGGAGCCGGTGGAGCCGCCGGATTTGTTCCCGCCCATCCTCCCTCAGCCGCCGGAGTACGGGGACGAGCCGGTCCCGCGTTCGCTGGGATTGCCCCGGCGGGGCGTGCGTGAGGTGGAGCCCGAACGCCGCAAGCTCGATTACGACGCCTATCCGGATTCGGAGAGCGGCCGCGGTCTTCTCCCCGGTTCCGAGCCCGTGCCCAATCGCTGGTTCCTTGGCTTTGGCCGCTGGCAACGCTACGCCGATCCCGGCCCGGAAACTCCCTACCAATCCGGCGCGTTGCGCTTCTACCATCCCTATTTGCAGAGCAAACTGAAAGGGGACTCACCGATCATCGGTCAGGACATTTTTCTTAACCTGACCCTGAACGATTTTTTTCAATTCGAGGGACGCAAACTACCCACCCCGAGCGGGGTAAGCGCCGCGCGCCCGAACAGCTCGGAATTTTTCGGCCGAAGCGAACAGCTCTTTTTCTCGAACGATTTCTCGATTGGCGTCGATCTGTTTAAAGGCGAGACGGCATTCAAACCGGTGGTCTGGGCGCTCCGGCTCCTTTTTGTCGCCAACCACAACTACATCACCGTAAAGGAAAACAACGCCCTCGACCCCGATCCGCGCGGCCCCGGCTTTTCGGCACCGCGACCGCCGCAAGTCTTCCCAAATCCCGGCGATCCCTTTTCCGGCCTGGGTCCCGGCCTCCGGCCTTTATCGCAGGATCTCGCCGACACGCGCTACACCACGCGACAAAAGGATTGGTATGCGCTCCAGGAAGCTTTTGGCGAAATCCATATCCGCGATCTGACGAACAATTACGATTTCATCTCGTCGCGCTTCGGGATTCAGCCGTTCGTGAGCGATTTCCGCGGCTTTATCTTCAATGACTCGAATCTCGGAATCCGAATTTTCGGCAACTACAACAACAACCTCTGGCAATACAACGCGATCGCGTTCGATATGCGCGAGAAGGACACTTACTCGGACCTGAACAAGTTCGATGCGCGCGACCAGCGAGTATTCATCGCAAACGTTTTCCGCCAGGATTTCGGCACGAAAGGATATACCGCGCAGCTGAGTTTCCACGCCAATTTCGACGAAGGCACCCGCCATTACGACCAGAACGATTTCATCACCCGGCCGGCGCCGATCGGGTCGGTGCGCGACCATTACCTCCAATCGTATTATCTTGGCTGGACGGGCGACGGCCATATCGGCCGCTTGAACATCACCCACGCGCTTTACCAGGTGTTTGGGGAGGATGGGTTTAACGGGATTGCCCAGCAGCGCGTTTCGATCAATGCCCAGATGGCGGCGCTCGAGCTCTCCATCGATAAGGATTGGCTTCGCTTCAAACTCTCGGGGTTTTACGCGAGTGGCGATCACGATCCGCGCAACTCACACGGCACCGGTTTCGACACGATTTTCGACAAGCCGTTTTTTGTCGGCGGGCCCTTCAGTTTTTTTGTGCATCAGGGATTCAACCTTGGCGGCACGTCGGTGAACTTTAAACAGCGCGACAGCCTGGTGATCGATTTGCGGACGAGCAAAAGCGAGGGGCAATCGAACTTCGTGAACCCGGGCACGATCATCCTTGGCTATGGCAACGATGCCGACATCACGCCGAAGCTGAAGGCGTTCCTGAACGTGAATTACATCTGGATGGAGGACACGGCTACGATCCGGCAGGTGTTATTCACCAATCGAACGAGCAATGAGATCGGGCTCGATTGCAGTTTGGGATTTCAATACCGGCCGCTGCTGACGAACAACATCATCATTACCGCGGGCCTGGGTGTTCTGGTGCCGGGCGCGGGTTACCAGGATATCTACCGGGCGAATACGAATCCGGTTTTCGGGTATCCGGGGCCGGCGCCGGGGAAAGTGGATGATTTTCTCTATAGCGGGATTTTTACGATCACGCTCACCTACTGATGAAGAAGAGAAACGGGCGCGTTAGGGAGGAGTCGAGCGGGGATTACGGCGAGCCGTTGAAAGGCAGAACGTCCAACGTCCAACGTCCAACGTCCAACATTGAACGAAGAGAAGCCGGAACGAAAGCTTCAGGCGAACCGAAATTCGATTTGGAGGAGCGGTTGCTGGAATACGCGGTTCGGATCATTCGAGTGGTAGATGCGCTACCGGCGAGTCGCGCCGGACGGCATGTTGCCGATCAGCTCTTGCGATGTGGAACCTCGCCACTCGCGAATCATGGTGAATTGCAGGGCGCGGAATCGCGAAAGGATTTCATTCATAAACTTGGAATCTGTTTGAAAGAGATTCGCGAAGTGCGGCGTTGGCTGCGTTTGGTTCACCGCGTCCCCCTTCTCACGCCTCCAAAGGTCGAGCCACTGATTGCCGAGACTGAAGCGCTGATCAAAATCTTCGCGGCGAGCATCCGCACCGCAGAAAAGAATAAGCGATGAGGACATCGTTTCACCTTCCTCAGTTGGACGTTGGATGTTGGACGTTGAACGTTGGACGTTTCTTTCTGTTTGGCTCAGCTGGTCTCGCACTATTGTCTTCAGCCTTCGCCCAAGAAGAACCGATCACCGGTTACGGTCCGCCAACGTCTCTGCCCTCGAACTATTCGGTTACTGCGCCCGCGGCCCGCCCTCGCCAAAACTGGATCGATCAATCGCAGGCCGCGGCTGATACGAAAAGCTCGGGCTGTAATCAGTGCCACCGCGGCGTCGAGCCGATGCACCAGGCGTCGCACGTTGTCCTTGGCTGCACGGACTGTCATGGCGGTAATCCGGCCCGAGGCCTGACGAAAGAGCAGGCCCACATCTTACCGCGCAACAAAGAATTCTGGAAAACCTCGGCCAATCCCCCGAATTCGAACGTCTGGCTCAACCACGAATCTCCCGAGTTCATTCGCTTCATCAATCCCGGCGACCTCCGGGTGGCGAAGCAGGCCTGCGGCCTTTGTCACGACGAAATCGTTCGCAACGTCGATCACAGCATGATGAATCACGGCGCGATGCTGTGGGGCGCGGCGCTTTACAACAACAGCGGTTTCTATTTGAAAAACTACCGGTTCGGCCAGGCCTATGGCGCCGACGGCGCGCCCCTTCGCCTGATCAACTACACGCCCGTCACGCCGGAGGACACCAGGTTCCGCGGCATCCTTCCCTTCCTCGACCCGCTTCCCCGCTTCAATCTGAGCAATCCAGGCAATATCCTACGGATTTTTGAGAAGGGCGGCGAAAAGCAACTACAGCTCGGGATTCCGACCACCGAAGAACCCAATGGCAAACCGCTCCGCCGGTTGTCCGAGCGCGGACTCGGTACGCTCAACCGGACCGATCCCGTTTTTCTCGGTCTGCAAAAAACACGTCTCCACGATCCGCTTCTCGGCTTTCTCGGCTCGAATGATCACGCCGGGGATTATCGTTCGAGCGGCTGTTCGGCGTGTCATGTCGTTTATGCAAACGATCGGTCGCCGACGAATTCCGGCTGGTGGAGCAAGTATGGCCACCAGGGGCTGACTTTCACGGCGGATAAAACCATTCCGAAAAACGAGCGCGGCCATCCGGTCTTGCACCAGTTCACGCGCTCGATTCCGTCGAGCCAGTGCATGAACTGCCATATGCACCAGGGCAATCTCTTCGTGAATCCGTATCTCGGTTACACCTGGTGGGACCAGGAAACGGATGGCGAGCTCATGTATCCCAAGCAGCAGCGCAACCCGACAGATGATGAGCTGGTCATCGAAACCCAGAGCAACCCCGAAGCGGCCGCGGCCAAAGGGCTTTGGGGAGACAAGGAATTTCTCGACAAGGTCTCGGAATTGAACCCGAAGCTCAAGCACACCCAGTTTGCGGATTACCACGGGCACGGCTGGGTTTTCCGCGCGATCTTCAAGCACGATCGAAAAGGTAACTTGCTCGATCTGCGCGATAACAAGATCCCGCACGACGATCCGCAGAAATTCGCGAAGGCCGTTCATCTCAAAGACGTTCATCTCGCGCATGGAATGCAATGCACGGACTGTCATTTCGAAAAAGACGTGCACGGAAACGGGATGCTCTACGGCGAGCCGCGCAACGCCACGACGATCAATTGCATCGATTGCCATGGCACCGTCGATCGGCGACCGACCCTGGTCACGACAGGGAACGCCGGCGCGTTCGATCTCCTGAACGCGAGCAACACACCCTGGGGGCCGCGTTTCGTTTGGGAAGGCGCGAAGCTTTATCAGCAGTCCGTCATGGCACCGGACGTTCGTTGGGAGATTCCGCAAACCATCGACACGATCGATCCCCTCTCCTCGCACTATAATCCGAAGTCGGCTTACGCGAAAACGCTCCGGCGCGACGGCAAAACCTGGGGCGGCGTTGTAGCCGGGATCGCTGATCCCGGCCGCGGAAACAATGTGACCGCCGATAGCAAAACCGGGATCAACGATCCCGGCTACAACCGTGTTCATCTGGCGCACGACAACAGCGCGATGGATTGTCAAATCTGCCATACCTCCTGGGCGACGAGTTGTTTCGGCTGCCACCTGCCGATGAAGGCGAACCAGCGAGTCCCGCTCAATAAGTTCGAGGGCGTTACCGATCGGAATTACACCACCTACAACCCCCAGGTCGTGCGCGACGATGTCTTCATGCTCGGGATCGATGGCACGGTGAAGAAAAACCGGATGGCTGTGATCCGTTCTTCGAGCGCGGTGGTAGTCAGCTCGCAAAATGCAAATCGCGAATGGGTTTACTCGCAGGCGCAGACCTTTTCGGCCGAAGGCTATAGCGGCCAGGCGTTCAACCCGCATTTTCCCCACACCACCAGCGGCGTCGGCACGACCAAGAATTGCACCGACTGCCATCTCTCGAAAAACAACGACAACAACGCCTGGATGACGCAGCTCCTCGGATTCGGAACCGGCACAGTGAACTTTTTCGGACGCTACTCCTACGTCGGTGAAGGCAGGCACGGGCTCCACGCCGTGGTCTGGACGGAACCGGACGAACCGCAGGCCGCGATCGGCAGCCACCTCCACCAAATCGCCTATCCGGATAATTACCGGAAACATCTCGAGGCCGGCTCGGTGCTAAAAGAGGCGCACGAACACAGCGGACACGACATTCAGGATCTCGTTCTCCGGGGCGAATATCTCTACACCGCGAACGGCCCCGGCGGCTTCGAGGTTTTTGATGTGGCGAATATCGACCAGAAAGGTTTCTCGGAACGCATCGTGAGCGCGCCGGTTTCACCGCTGGGGCAGCGCACCCGGGTGAATACGAAATACGCGACGTCGGTGGCAATACCCAGCACCCTTGCACTCGATCCCGCGCGGGTGCGTCTGCCGGAGAATGAGGAGCAGCCCATCGACCTGTTTTACGCGTTTGTTTATGTCTCGGATCGGGAAGAGGGCATTGTCGGCTCGAATGTCGCCACCCTCGTTGATGGAAATCCCGACAATAATTTCCTCAAACGCGATGTGACGTTCAACCCCGATGGCGCCCTCACCGGAGCGAGTTTCGCGACCGCCGCCGGCCATCGTCTTTACGTCACCACGCCGCGCGGGCTGTTTGTAATCGATTGCACCGATCCGATGCATCCGCAGCTGGCCGGTCAATACACCGGAAATTTCCTGCGCAACCCGCGCTGTGTCGCCGTCCAGTTTCGTTACGCCTTTGTTACGGACGATGAGGGATTGAAGGTCCTTGAGATTACGAACCCGTACCGGCCGGTGCCGGTGTCGGGGGCAACGGTGGCGCTCCGAAATGCGGGCCGTCTCTACGTGGCGCGCACCTACGCCTATGTCGCGAACGGTCCGGAAGGCCTCGCGATTGTCGACGTGGAGAATCCCGAACGCCCGCATCTCGACCAAATGTTCAACGCTGGAGGGCTGCTGAACGATACCCGCGCCGTTCAGATTGGGAGCGTGAGCGCCTCCCAGTTCGCCCTCGTGGCCGATGGCCGGAACGGCCTCCGTGTCGTGCAGCTCATCTCGCCCGATACGGTGCCCGGCGCGCAGGGATTCAGTCCGCGGCCGAACCCAAAATTGATCGCCACCTATCCCACTACCGGCGAAGCGATCGCGGTTTCGCGCGGCCTCGAACGCGACCGCGTCGTGGATGAAACTGGCGGGCAGACCGTTGTCTTTGGCCGGCGCGGCTCACGGCCGTTCCACCTGGATGAGATGGAGAAATTCTATCTTCATTCCGACACCGCTGACTCGAAAGACGGCCATCGCTGGGGAAGTTTGTTCTATGTGGAAGACGTGACGGCCAGAAACGGAAAGCTAATGACGAAGAGCGGCGTTCTCCTGAATCCCCTTCCGACGCCCACCCCAGCCGGCACGGAAAGCCCCACTCCGCCGCTGGATTATTTGCCCGACATTGAACCAAGCCCCATCGAAGGTCCGAGCCCGCCTCACAAATAGAAGCGACATCAAAGGGCTTAATAGCCAGGGACGATAAAAGACATTGCCGCGCGCACCGCTTTTCAGTACAAATTTTTTCCATGGCCGATAAAGCAAACAAACTTCCTGAAAACGTTCCCGGCGCCTGGTACGTGGATAACACCTGCACCCCCTGCCGCGTCTGTCTGGATGAGGCGCCTAATCTTTTGAAATACAACGACGACGAAACCTACGTCTATTTTTACAAGCAACCGGAAAACGAAGAGGAGACGGCCGCCGCCCAGCGCGCCCTGGACGTTTGTCCGACGCTCGCGATCGGCAACGACGGCGAATAATCTTCGCCGGGATCATCGATCCCGGTCACAGCATGGCAACCGACACTCCAGCAGCTCCGGCCAAACCGGCCTCGCAGTACACGCGGACCAACCCGTTTCCGGGCAAGCTCACCGTAAATCGCAGCCTCTGCGGCGAAGGGACGGACAAGGACACGCGGCATTTTGAAATCGATCTCACAGACTGGGGGTTGAACTACGAAGTCGGCGATTCGATGACAGTTTGGCCGACGAACGACCCGGCGCTGGTGGATGAAGTTATCAAGGCGATTTGCGCTAACGGCGACGAGCCGGTGAAAGGTCCCAAAGGAGAAACAACCCTCCGCGAAGCCCTTCTCCGCGATTGCCGAATCACCCAAACCACGCCGAAGTTTTTGAAGATGATCACCGAGCGCGCAAACGCCGCGCCCTTGCTGACCGAACTTCTCGACCCCGAACGCAAAGAAGACCTCGATCGCTACCTTTGGGGCATGGAGGTCATCGATTTCCTGACCGAGCATCCTTCCATCAAGATTACCCCGCAGGAATTTATTGATGTCCTGGCGAAATTGCAGCCGCGTTTGTATTCCATCGCGTCCAGCCTTAAGGCGCACCCAAACCAGGTCCATTTCACAATCGACGTTGTGCGGTATGTGAGCCATGGCCGGAAACGGGGCGGCGTTTGCTCCACTTTTCTCGCGGACCGCGCCGACAAAGGGCCGATCCCGGTTTTCCCCAATGCTTCGAAGTTCCGTCTCCCGGACGATGGAAACACGCCCATTATCATGGTGGGCCCGGGGACGGGCGTGGCCCCTTTTCGGGCCTACTTGCAGGAACGTCAGGTGACCGGGGCGAAAGGTAAGAACTGGCTCTTCTTCGGCTCGCAAAAGGCAGCCTGTAATTATTTTTATCGGGAAGAATTCGAAAAGCTCCAGAATGATGGCGTTTTGACCCGGCTCGACCTGGCCTGGTCGCGTGATCAGGAGAAAAAAGTCTACGTCCAGGATCGGATGATTGAGAACGCGGCTGAGATTTGGAAATGGATGGACGGCGAAGGCGCCCACTTTTTTGTTTGCGGGGACGCGCGCCGGATGGCGAAAGATGTCGACGCCGCGCTGCGCAAAATCGTTGAAGAACAGGGCGGCAAGAGCGTGGACCAGGCGAACGAGTACGTCGAAAAGCTCAAGAGCGACAAGCGTTACAAGCGCGACGTCTACTGAGCCGAACGGTTGCGGCTGGCCGCGGCGGCAAGCGTAGAGGCCAGAATTATCAAGAGGCTAACAACGGCAGTCGCGCCGCCCCAAACCAGCCACCACGGCCGGTAGACGATCACCAGCCGGCCGCGCAGACCCGGTGGAACTTCGATGACCGGCGCCAGGCCGCGAAAGCTATCTACTTTCAAAGCCCGGTCGCCGATTCGCGCCGCGTAACCACGAAAGAATGGCCGCGAAACCGCCAACATCGCGGAAACACTTCCCTCGGGCACGGTGACGTCAGCCTCCAGGCGGTTCCGGCCCGGAACCACCCCCGAAACATCGGCCATCGTGAACTGTTCGTTAGGCCGGGAATCGATGCGAATGAGAGAGCGAATTTGAGGCGACGGTTCGCCGCGCAGGTGAAAAACGCGGCCTTCAGCGGTGGTTACGGCCAGTTGCCATTCGGATGCCGGCTTCGGGTCTTCCGAAATCCCGTTCGCGATAATGATGCCGTCGACACCGAGGACGGTGAGCATGTAGTTATCAGCAGGGTTCGCGTGCTGCAGAAAAGATGTTGCTCTGGCCGTAGAGAGCTCGCCATGGATGGCGCTATCGAATTCCCGCGCGACACCAGCGGGCCGGATCGGACTGTAGCCGTTGATGAATCTGACGGCTGCCCACATCGAAGTGCTGCCGGGTCGCACCACCGTCCCGAATGCTTCCGGCCGCTTTTCGATTCGATACGCACTTTCGGGCGCCGGATAAATACTGAGATAGAGGCGTTGCGGATCAAGCGGCGCGGGCTGGGTTAATTCCTGGGAGAGGTTGTATTTCGGGACGCCGCAGTTCGGCGGGATGCAAAGGTAAGTTGCCAGCAAGACCGCGAAGGCGATGACGGCCGGAGTCCACCCCCGGAGGAACGGCGCCCGGGACGAACCAAACAGCTGCAACGATTCGGCCGCGCAGAGTGCCAAAATGATGTGCACCAGAGGGAGCCAACGAAAACTCCAGCGAAACACGCCGGCAGTCGGAAGCATCGAAAGAATTAGAGCGATTGCGAGCAATCCAAGCTCCCAGCTGACGCGTCGAACAAACGACCGTCGAAACACCACCAATCCGGCGATCAGAGCGATCGGCGGAACCAGGCCACAAGCGAGCTCCGTGGCGGTATGCGGCATGAGTCGCGAAGAGAAATCCACCCAGTTGACGGTCCAGTTTGGGACAAGAAATCCGGGCAACGCCGCGAACGGGACCCGCCATTGAAAATGCTCTGCGCTGTCTTGCACGGCCCGGGCGGAGCCGTGGACGTAATCCAGGAGCGCGAGCCACGCCGGGGCCGAAAGGCCCAGCCCAAGAATGATCCCCCCAAGGAGCGGGAAGACTGACCGGAAATTTCGGGTTTGGCCTAACGATCTGAGCGCAAGCCACCCGGCTACCAGCGCCATCATCACGACCGTGTAAGGGAATCCCCCGGTCACCACGAGGTAAACGAAGGGGGCGGGGCAAAGAAATCGCCATTTACCCCGACGCGGATCGACCGCGCGCTCCATCGCCCACCAGGCCCAGGGCAGCCAGGCGAAAGCACCGAGCGCTCCGAACCAATCGGTCGCGCCCCAGCAGATGATCCAGCCGTTCAGCGCCGCTACGAGCGCGACAAGGAGCGACAGCGGCGACGGCAGATCTCGCCCGCGAGCCAGGAAATAACCGCCCATCGCGAGGACGAACAGGTGCGCGATGGAGAGGGCGGCGGCCTGTTGGGGAAAGGTCAGCGGAAATTTCCAAATCAGGACGACGACGGCGTTAACGAAAACGGAAAACGTGCCGTACTGGAATTCGCCGGCGAGATTGCCGCAGACCCACGAATACGGACTCAGCAACGGCCATTCGCCCTGCGACCAGCTGCGCGCGACATCAGCGAAAACGGGAAGAATCGAGAGCTCGTAGTCATCGTTCCAGAAAACGAGCGGGTCGTGCCAGAGGAGGACGAGACAGAAGAGAACGACGATCCCGCCTGCAGCAAGCGCCGCGATAAAGTTGTGGCGCTCGAGGCGTTTCACAGAAACGCCCCTACAAAACCACCGGCGCGCCCTCAGTGAGCACGAGCACCTTGTCCTGAATGCCGCGCTCACTCGCCGCCGCCATCAGACGCGCTGGCGGCTCGTCGAGCGGTTCGTACCCGAGACGGAAACTTCCATAATGCATCGGGACCAGTGTTTTCGCGCGCAGTTCCAGAAATGCCTGCACGGCCTGTTCCGGGTTCATATGGACCTCGCGGCCCGTCGGCGCGTCATATCCGCCGATCGGCAACAAGGCGGTCTCGATCTCATGCCGCTCGCCGATTTCCTTGAACCCCTCGAAATAGGCACTGTCGCCGCAATGAAAGATCGTGCGGCCGCCCATCTTGACGACGAAACCGCCGAAACCGCGATGGAGGTCGGCTAAAAAACGCGCGCCCCAATGGGCGCAGGGCGTAAGCGAAATCTCGATCGGGCCGAGTTTTACCGTCTGCCAGTAATCGAGCTCGTGGACGATATTGAAGCCGAGGTCGTGCACCAGATTACCGACGCCGATCGGCACCACGATCGGCTGATCCGCCGCGACCTTGGCCAGAGTCCGCCGGTCGAGATGATCGAAATGGGCGTGGGTGACGAGAACGAAGTCGATTGAAGGCAAATGATGAATTTCGAATCCCGGCTTCTTCAGGCGCTTGATGACTTTCAACCACTTGGACCAGATCGGATCGATCAAAACATTGATCTCGGGGGTCTGGATCAGAAAGGAGGCGTGTCCGATCCAGGTGATGCAGATCTCCCCCTTCCGGATTTTCGGAAAATGAGGCTGCACATGATCACCCGCCCGTTTGGTGAAAAGCGACGGGATTAAAACCGTGGTGAGAAAATTACGTTTGTGCCAGTCCGCGCTCGGGATCAGGCGGACGCGCGTCGAACGTTTGATCTCAGCGCCGTTCTCCGCCGGCTGGCGCACGACGTTCCTCCGGCTTTTTTTCGAAAAAGGAATCGGCACTGTTGCGCAAGCATATAAGCTGGCAGGGGTGAAGCAACCTTTCGCCACGATCAAGCTCGCCTAGAACCCCAATATCCCCCCGAACAGTGAAGCTGCTATACACATGGCCGCGGCAACCCTTCGTCGGCGTGGCGATCGCGGCGAGTGCCGGGATCCTGGTGGCCGACTTCCTGCCCGGCTCTGGGCCTGGCTTTGGAATCGCACTCGCGATGCTTGGGCTGGCGACCGCCTTCTCGCGCGCTTCGCCGGCGGTATATGCATTCGTCGCGGCGGGTTTTTTCTTCCTCCATAGTCTACGAACGAG
>JBAPMH010000297.1:0-2527 GCA_049278515.1 Chthoniobacterales bacterium | reverse complement strand
CAACGGGATCCCTCGACTTCGCTCGGGATGACGGTTTCGTGTTGCTGTTTGCTTCGGCGAAGTTGAGCGGATAACCTGCAAAGGCATGGCGAAATCAGCTCTCGGCAAAGGTCTCAGCGCGCTGATCACCGCGCGACCGCCAGCCCTTCGGCTCGAGGCAGAGCCGGGCGAGAAGATCCGTCAGGTCAGCCTCGCCAGCATCGTGCCAAGCCCGTTGCAGCCGCGAAAGAATTTCGCTCGCGATGCCCTTGAAGAATTGGTCGACTCGATTCGCCAGCATGGGATTATCCAACCGCTGGTCGTCCGGGAGGTCGGGGGCCGCCATGAATTGATCGCGGGCGAGCGACGTTGGCGCGCGGCGCAGGAAGCAGGTCTTACCGAGGCGCCAATCATCACCCGGGTCGCGAGCGACCTCGAGGTCCTCGAGCTTTCCCTGATCGAGAATCTTCAGCGCGCGGATTTGAACCCGATCGAAGAGGCCCAGGCGTATGCCCGGCTCGCGGGTGAGTTTGGGATGCGGCAGGAAGACATTGCGCAGAAAGTAGGTCGAAGCCGGGCCGCCGTGGCGAATTCGATGCGCCTGCTCGATCTGCATGAGCAGGTGCAGGCATGGGTTACGCAGGGTTTGATTTCGGTCGGTCACGCCAAGGTGGTGCTCGCCTTGAAGGATCCCGAAGAGCAACGGGCCGTGGCCGAAACCATTCTTCGTCGCAGCGCCACCGTTCGGGCCACCGAGCGTTTGGTCGCGCGACAACTCGGCAAGACCCATCCACGGCGCCGACGCCAGTCGGCGGTGGCCGTCAGCTCCGCGGCGATTGACGAACTGCAAAGCCGGTTGCAGGAGCATCTGGGCACTCGAGTTACCCTGCATCACGGAGAAAAACGCGGACGCATCGAAATTGAATATTATGGAAACGATGATCTGCAACGTCTTCTCGGCGCTCTCGGACTGCCTCCGATTGAGACGTAGGGTGTTGAGGTTAGCGTCCACTTTCCTTCTGCTTGCGGTGGGCTTTCTTGCCGCCTGCGATCGCGCCACCTCCCCGTCCGAGTGGAACGCACATCCAAAAATCTGGGAGGAGTTTTCCGGGGAAAAAGCGTTCGCCCATGTTCAGACAATGGTCGACTTCGGACCCCGGCCACCGGCCACCGAGGCGATTGAAAAGACCAGAACCTACCTGACCAATCAGCTGGAGTCTTTCGGGTGGAAAGTCGAGCGCCAGGGTTTCGCCGATCAAACGCCCCGCGGCAGCGTGAACTTTGTGAATCTCGTCGCGACTTTCGGGGGGAAGGACGCTTCCCCCTCTTTTCTCGCCTGTTCCCACTACGATACCAAAACATTCGATACCGCCCAGTTCGTCGGCGCAAATGACGGTGGCTCGAGCACGGGCGTGCTGCTCGAGTTGGCCCGGGTGTTTGCTCAACGGCCGGAACTTGCTCGAAAAGTGCAGCTGGTTTTTTTTGATGGCGAGGAAGCGTATGAAGCGTTCACCGAGACCGATGGTCTCTACGGAAGCCGTCATTTCGCGAAGGATCTTGCCGCGCAAGGCCGGGCCAAAAATTTCCGCGGCGGAATCCTGTTCGACATGGTGGGCGACCGATCGCTCAAGATCACGCTGCCTCCGGATTCTCCGGTCGAGATCGCGCGAGATATTTTTGCTTCTGCCGATGCCCTGAACTTGCGGAAGCACTTCACTTACTTTGACCGCGACGTTATGGATGATCACACGCCGTTGAACGCCGTTGGCATCCCTACGATAGACCTGATCGATTTCGATTTTCCGGCCTGGCACACGCCGGGTGACACCATGGACAAGATCAGCGCGGAGAGCCTTCGGGTCACTGGCACAGTCGGCTGTTATTATCTGGCTGTGTTTGCTCTGAAATGATCGCGATGGTCATCCCTTAGGGACGGCGTCGGAACGGTGCTTCAAGAACTTCGGCATTGCGTCTCGAGCCATTTGCCGTGATTTTCAGCGGTTGCCGGTAAAATCGGTCGCGATCGTAATCAATTCAGGAAATGTCACTTCGCACACGAAAGAACATTGGAGTCGTTGGCCTTGGCATCATTGGCCAGCGGGTCGTCGATAATCTGCGCGAACACGGGTTCCACGTTTTTGTTTGGAACCGCACGCCTCGCCCGGTGCCGAATTTTGTCGGATCGCCCGCCGAAGTGGCTGAGCTTTGCGATTTCGTCCAGATTTTCGTATCCGATGACGATGCGTTGCTCCAGATGGTGCAACGAATGACGCCCAACCTGACGGCGCATCACATCGTGATGGCGCATTGCACGGTGTCACCCGACACGATGCGGGCCGCGGCCGAGATCGTGGAGCGTCGGGGCGGCCAACTGCTCGATTGCCCATTCACCGGAAGCAAGACAGCTGCGGAGAAAGGGGAGCTGGTTTATTACGTCGGCGGCGACGAGGCGGCCTTGCGGCAGGCCCGCCCGGTTTTGGAAGCGAGCAGCAAGGAGATCATTGAGATCGGCAAAGTGGGCGATGCGACCACTGTGAAAGTGGCGACG
>JBAPMH010000296.1:0-4847 GCA_049278515.1 Chthoniobacterales bacterium | reverse complement strand
GCGTTACGATCTCGCGAATCATCTTCTCAGCGGCGGCGCCGACTTCTTGTGGCGACGACGAGCCGCGAAAATAGTGGGCGGTTGGCAACCGCGCGACCACCTCGATCTGGCGACGGGCAGCGGCGATCTCGCGCTCGCGGTTCAACGGCACTTGCCGCACGCGAGGATTGTCGGCGCGGATTTCTCGCCTGAAATGCTGGAGATTGCACGCCGCAAAGGAGTGGCGAACACCGTTGTGGCCGACGCCCTTGAACTTCCCTTTGAGAGCGCGTCATTCGACGCCGTCACCGTCGCTTTTGGCCTGCGGAACATGGCTGATTGGGACCGCGCGCTTTCCGAGATGGCGCGGGTCCTTCGCGTTCCGGGCCATCTCCTTGTCCTGGACTTTTCTCTGCCGACGGGCGCCCTTCGCCCGGCTTATCGTTTCTATCTGCATCGCTGTCTGCCGCTCCTCGCCTCCGCCGTGACTGGTCAAAAAGCCGCCTATGATTATCTCGGCGGCTCGATTGAAGGGTTTCCAAGCGGTCGGGCAATGCTGGAGTTAATTGAGCGCAACGGTTTTAGAAACGCCGCGGCAGATCCGCTCACTGGCGGCATCGCGACGATCTATACGGCGGAGAAATTGGGAACCACTGAGACGACATCAAGGAGCGGCGATTTGAAATCGCCGTCTTTGTAATTCGTCGGCGATTTAAAATCGCCGCTCCTTGACGCTCAAGGCTTCAGCGGTGCGCTAGCGACCGGCGATGCCGTGGCCGTTCCAGTTGCGCTCCCCGCCGGGCTTGGACTCGGCGCCGCCACCAAAGGTAGCTTTAACGCGTTCAGCTCCGGGTTGCTCATCACAAAAGTTCCTTCGCGCTCATCGGTCCGCGCAAACCACATTCCTTCGCCGGCCGACGCGCCGACCATGAGTTTGTGAGCAGTTTTGTCGTCAGGCGAAGTCGTGAACGTGATCGTGAGCTGCGGCTTGTCGAGTCCATGGCCCGGGTTTGTCGCGCCCGCCCAGCGAACCGCGCGCAAGACCGTCAGGGTGTTCAGCAACGACTGCACATTTACCGAGTTGATCGGCTCGCTTCCTTTGGCCCAAATCCATTCCTTCTTGTCATTTCGGACCAGCGCGTATTCGCGGTCAGTTGTCACCGTGAGTTTTTGGACCTCATCCGGTTTGAACCGGAAAATCGCCAGCTCCTGCCACTGCAAAGGGTCGGCGAAAATGTTTTCGAGCAGCTTGCTCCGAACGGCCACGATGAAGGGTTCGTCGTCCAGTCGGGCATAAACATCCCCGCCCTCAATTTTTCCAAATGCGATCGAGGCAAAAGGGTGTTCGCCGGCCGTGCTTTCGGGCGTGTTCTCCGAGGAGAAGGAACTGAATATGACTTGCAGTTGCGGTTTATCGAGGCCGTACTTGGGCAGGTCGGACGCCACATCTTCGACGAACCTCGTCACCTGTTCGGAGCGGATCAGGTCCAGCATTCGGGTCACTTCGCCGCCGTTCGCTCGCTCATTATTCTTGTTCGCGATCGTCCAGTTTTCGTCTGTTCGGGCGAGCACCGTTTTTGCTCTGCCCGCCGCCTCGATGGTGATGCGGTCCAGAATGTTCGGGTCGATTCGAACCAGATGGTGATCCCGGAGATCGGCGGGTTTTATGGAGAGCAATTCCTCGATCTTTTTCGGTAGCGTATAAACGGCGTTGCGGGCGGTGAAACGCACGTAAACCTGGTCCTTGTCTTTTTCGCCCGTTCCCGCGACGGGAGCGCCAATCTGGAGACTCTGCCCGGTCTCGCCCCGGGACGAGTCCGTCCGACTGGCGGACTTATCGTCGCCGGCGAAAAGAGTGATGGAACCGCGCGGTTCCGCGAGGCCATACGGCCGCAAGTCGCCCCGGTCTTCAGCCACGAATTGCTGGATTTGCGCCGTGGTCACTTGCGCGAGCAAATCGGTGATTTTCTGATCGTCGCCGCGAGCGTGGAGTGGTTTGACGATTTCCCAGTTGTCGCCCTTCTTTTCCATCTCCATTTCGCCGGCGGCTGTCTTGAGCAACGCCCGGGTGATCTGGGCCGTGGCCAGGTCGGTCAGTTTCTTGTCCCGAAAGTCCTCGGCCTTCTTCGCGATATCGTTCCGGACCGACTGGGCCGCGATGAAAACATCATTCCCGTCGCCGACGCGCACATACATTTTGCCCTGGAGCGCGGCATCGTTCCCGAAGGTGATTTCCGGCGGCATCTCCTTGCCGATTAGCTTCAACTTGAGCTTTCCCTTGCTCAGGCCGAACTCGTCGAGCTTGCCTTTGTCCCTTGCAATCTCGCTCGCCGGAATGGAATCGTATTTTTGCCAGGAATCGAGATTGGCCAGCAGATTCTCGATCGCGCCGCGGTCCGCCTGGTCCTTGAACGGAGCTTCGAGCCGCCATTTCTGGCCTTGTTTACGGAGATCGATTTTGTCGTCGCCGTTCAGGATCACAATTCCTTCGAGGGCGTCCCGTTCGAAGTTGACCACGTTGCCCGCCCTCCGTTTGGCCTCCTCCGTGTTGGGGGCTTTGCTCTCGAAAAACTTGATGTAAGCGGCGACCGCAATCACCACCGCCAGCAATAAAAGTGTCGTCTTGGTTTTCATCCGATTTGGGTGGCTCTAGGCCCGGGAAAACGCGCCGCTTTTCATCTGCGGCGTCGCCACCAGACAGCGAACCCGAGGATCGCTGGAATAAGAGGGAAAAGGACGAGAATCAGCCACCGTAAATTGCGGATGGCGTTTTCATCGAGGCTAAAGGTGAGGGTCTTGGGAATTTTGGGTGCGATGCCGATGAGCTGCTCGCGGCTCAAGAGCCAGTTCACGCTGGCGGAGAAGAAGTCGAGCGCCTGCTGGTCCTGAGTAATCGCGGTATCCTGGATGAAGGTCGAGCTGCTTACTACAATCAGACGCGACGAGTTGGCCTGGACGCGTTCGTCGGCGCTGCCGCCTTTTTCGATCGAGACGGCCATCGTCAGCGGTGTCCCGGGGTTCTGCGCCGCGTCGGCCTGAAGCTTTTCTTCATCGGTCGAGTTATAGTCGGCCTCGGCCCAGTATCCTTTCTCGGCCTGGATCAACGGTTGCAGCCGCACATTCGCGGCGCGGACCCGGTCCTGTTCCAGGGTCAGCGAACAAGTGCCGCCCAGGAAGATGCCCCGGACATCGCCGAGGCGTTTGGTGATGACATTGTCGGGCAGAAATCGCCCGACGACGTCGCGGACCCGGGCCATTTCCTGAATACCGGTCTTCACCAGCGCCATGAGCCGGTCGTCATTAACCTTCACGCCCAACTCATAGAGAAAGGCGTGCAGCTTCGGCGTCTTGGCGGAGGGATCGAGCAACAGAAGGATGCGGCCCTGTTTCTCCCAGAAATCCCGGAGCAATTTCATCTCACGATCGGACAAATCGTACTGCGGACCGTTGATCACGATCGTCTTGAGGTCTGCCGGAATTTCGCCGACTTCGAATAGGTTAAGCTCCTGGAATTTGATGTTCTCATTTTCGATCACGGTTTTGACCAGGGAAATGGGGCTGCGAGTCCCTGGATCGGGAGCCATCGTGGGTGACAAGCTGGGTGCCGTGTCCGCGATGGGGGGTTCCTTGTGGCCAAGGACGTAACCGAGAATGTTTTTCTTCCCCTCCACCAAATCGATCAGCGCGCTGGTGACCGCCTGCTCGCCCTTGAAAGCGGTGATCTTTGGCGGCTCGCCCAGCATCGGGTTTCCCTGGTCCACCTCCGCCATCTCCGAGGCCTTTACCGTTTTGTTGCGACCGTCGTAATCCAGAATGACGAGGCTCTCGTCGCTCACCACCTTGTATTTGTCGAAGAGCTCCTTGGCGCGGGAAAGGTTCCGTTCCGGATCGATGTGCTCGACGTCCATCTTCCCTTTCCCGGCATATTGATATTCCGTGAGCAACGCCTGCACATCCTGGCCGATCGGATTAGTCGGAGAAAAGAAAACCGTCACCCGGACCTTGCCTTTGATGGTCTCGAGGAAGCGTTTCGTCTTGTCCGAGAGCGCGTATTTCTTGTCGCGCGAAAGGTCCCAGCGCCGGTAATGCTCGAACCCGAGATAGTTCGCCATGATCGCGAGGAAAAGGAGAAGCCCGATTTGAACGACGACGTTCAGTCCAATGCGGACCCGATGGATCTTGCGCGGCCTGGCCGGGAGAGAATCTTCTGTCGCCATCCTCACAGCCTCCACTTTCGGGATTGAAACGCCTGATACGTCAGGGTCAGGACGACGAGAGTCATACTGAGGTAAAGAACGATGGGTCGCGTGTCGATCTCACCGCGCGAAAGCGTGCCCATTTGCTCGATAGCCGAGAAATATCCGAGCAACTCCCGTGTGCTCGAGCTGATTTCCTGGAGAATGAACGAGATCAGGCCCGAGAAAAAATGAAGGGTAATGGCGAAGAATGAAATAATCGCGGCCACGATCTGGTTCTTCGTCACTACCGACGCAAGACATCCGATCGAGAGGTAGAACATCCCGAGGAGGAGCAACATGAGATACGCGCCCAGATAGGCGCCGGTGGAGTTGGCCGCCGGCTGGTGGGTGACGGCCTGAAAGACCCAGAAATAAAGCAGGGTGGGCAGCCAAAGAATGATGTAGAAAACGAGAGCGCCGAAGAACTTCGCGAGAATGACCTGCCAGTCCCGCACCGGCGCGGTCATCAGCGGCTCGATGGTCCCGAGCTTAAATTCCTCCGCGAAGAGTCGCATCGTGATCAGCGGAAAAATCAGGACGAAGGAAAACCAGAAGAAGACGGAATTGAAGAAAGCCTCCTGGATTGAATAGGAAACAGGGCGCCCGTTCATGAACGAGAGCTGGAAATAG
>JBAPMH010000295.1:0-14860 GCA_049278515.1 Chthoniobacterales bacterium | reverse complement strand
GCCGACTATGAGGGTGCGTTCCAAGAGCCCGATATTGAACTGCCCGCCCCGCGTTCCCTGATGGTAGCGTTCCCACCAGACCACCACCAGGCCCATCAAGAGCGAGAGACCGGCGAATGGGACAACCTGAAGAATACGTTCGCGAGTGATCGGTCTTTTTTGGAGCCACAAAATCAAAAGGAGCGCGGCCGGCAACGTGCAGGCCGTTGCCTTGGCGAACAAAGCGAGCGCGCAAAGCACTAGAGCGAGCGCATAGAAGCGCTGGCGATTCTTTGTCTTCTCCTCGAGAAACGTTAGCCAGGCGTGGAGCGCGCCCAGAAAGAAGACGCCCATGAGCACGTTCTTGCGCTCGGTGATCCACGCGACCGATTCCACCTGGACTGGATGGAGCGCGAAGATTCCCGCGGCCAGCCACGCGCCGGGAATCTTCAAGCGCACGAGCAAACGCCAGACGAGCAGCGCGTTCGCGCTGTGCAAAAGCACATTGACCAGATGATATCCGAACGTGTCGAGATCCCAGAGCGCCCGCTCAATTCGGAAAGTCGTATAAGTGAGCGGAAAATATTGGGAAGGCGAATCGAACGAAAACCAGATGCGGCGCAACCCGTCGGAAGCGGTCAGGAGCACATTCTTGCTGACATACATGTCATCATCCCAGAGGAAGCCGCCGTGTAGAGCCGGCAGATACGCGATGACCGTCAGAACCACGAGCAGGATCCCACGCGTCCAGACCGATTCCGCGAGTTTTTCAAATGCGCTGCGAGTTGCCCCAGAATTAGTCACCGAAAAGGCACTATCCTTCGCGGGGGTGGATTTGGAAAACGAAATCGGCGGGAATCCGCACCGACTCTCCTGCGTCTTGACCCTAGGCCACTGTCCGAAGAATTAGAAACAACTTCAGATTGCCCTCTTCTGGCCGCCAATAAACTTCTTCGATTTCTCGTTGATAAGCGATACGATCCGCCAAAGAAATCTCCCTGGGCAGAGCCGTCGAGGCTCGATTGGAGGAAAGTTTGACAAACAGGCGAGCGCCCTGACTACCGTTTAGGTCATTTACCTGCGCTGGAACCGTGGTCGCTCCACCGCGAATGCAAAAGAACAGTGCGAATAAGTGCAGGAGAACTCCTCTCATATTCCAGCGTTCAGTCATTTGCCGAGAAATAAGTGGCTCAACTGCCACAATACGATTAGGGCCATTACGAAACCAAATATACTTAGTAGCAAAATATCGAACCATCCGAACCACCCGAAAAGGCGACGACCCTTCCACAAGGGAAATTGCGAATCTAGGCGTGGCGTCTCCCAAAAAAGGATACGCCCGCGGATTCGAAGCGATCGCAGAAGCGCTGGCGCGAGGAAGCAAAGCGCCACAGTCAGTCCCAAAATTACTAGACCTATCGACGACAGCTCAAGCGAACGAACTCGATGCCACTTCGCTTCCGAAAAGTATACGAGCCGATGGCGGTGCATAACGCCGATCGTATGAGTAGCCGTTGGTGTGTTGGTCGCGGTGGCGACCGCGCTTTGATAGTAGGTAAAGGCTCCCACTAGCGTCAAGCAGGCGGCGGCAAATAAGACGAATAGTAGAATCCGCAATTGCGGTCGGTTCGCCCCAGGCCACCGCTTTAACGGTCCACCGGGATTCGTGTCAATAGGTTCCATGAGGGAGGCAGGGAAGGCGTATCTTGCGGTGGTTTGAACGCAACTCGTAGAGGGTTATCGCTTCGAATGGTTTTTGAGGACCCGGTCACGCTTTCTCCAACGACTTATGCAAACTACTCAAATATGTGCTTTCTCAGCGATTTCAGTTTTTCTTCTTCGCTGGCTTTTTCCGGTAACCGCCGCCAATATCTACGCCGGGGGAGTTATTCCCCACGCCACCAAAACCAATACCGCGGCCACTGCCAAAATCAAACGCGCCACCGATTCCGCCGAAACCAGAACCAAGCCCGCCAAAGCCGTTTGGTCCCGCTCCAGCATATGGGCCGCCGCCATAAAGCATTCCTCCAAGCGTAGCGCCAGCAAACCCGCTGCCGCTTGGAATCGGTGTTCCCACAACGATCACCCGCGACGGATCATTGTCGGGCACCCCTCCGAAGCCTCCTTGCTCCGGCGAAAAGATATTCTGAAAGAAACTTCCGATAGCCGAAAGGAGTTCTCCGACGGAAACTTCCCCTGTGTGCGTGTATGAGGCGCCGAGAAATCCGCCAACTGGGCCGAACGAATTACCTTTTTCGTTCGGGGTCTGCCACGTCAACGATTGAGTAAAGGTGAGAGGTTGACTCGGATTAAACACATTGAAATTGCCCACCTGACTACCGACAGCATAAGTGCCGGGTAATATCGGGAGCGTCAGACTGCCGCCTGCTTCGCCGGCCAAACCCTTTAAGTCAGAAAATGAAGCGTTGCTTAACGTAAATGTTTGGAGATAAGAAGCGGCTACTCCTTCATTACTAGACAGGAAAGCGGACGGACCCGTAGCGTAGCCCACTGTCCAGTTTAGTGGATTCCATCCATTCATCGTATAACCTACCTGAAAACTTCCTGACACGCCAAATAAGGTTGCGCCGGTCACCTGAAATCCATACATTTGGAGAAATAGGCCGCTCGGATCACTCCAATCGACCGCGTTATTACCGCAGTAACGATAGAGATTGCTCGGATCGCCGTTAAAGCCGATTGGATCCGGTTGCAGAAACCGCGTCAGACTCGGCGAATAGACGCGATTGCGATAATCGTACAAAGTCGTCTGGGGCATCCAAAGCTGGCTGGTAAACAAATGGCGCACGTCCTGGGTACTGCCGTTCCGGCGGAGCGCTCCTGCTGGGCCATACACGTTGGGTATACCGAAGCTCGTGTAGCGGTAGTATTCCGTTAAATTACCTGCAGCGTCAGATACGTGCGAGGTGCTCCCCAGCCCGTCCTGAAAATACAAAGTTTGCGTCGTCCCGGTAATGCGCTCGACGATCTCGCCCGCCCCATAGACATAGCTATTGAGCAGGGCGTTTCCCGAGCCGCGTTCCTCGATCAAGCTCCAGCCGTCCCAGATATTGTAAGTTGTGACTCCGCCGATTGTTTGACTGACTTTGCGGTTCAAGCCGTCGTACTTGAAGGTGCTTACAACGCCGCTGCTGTTAGTGGCGCTGGTCATGCGATTCTGCGCGTCGTAAAGATAGATGGAACTGCCGTAGGAGGCTGTATTTCCATTCAGGGAATAGGTCGCGGATACTCCATTAAAGGTCGTCGCCTGGTTCAGATTATTGGTCACAAAGATACCGCTGCCATTGACCCCTGTTCGGTTGCCGTTGGCGTCGTAGCCCCAGGTGTAGGGCATGCCTGCGTCCACCGCGCTGGTGACCTGCTCGGCGAAGTCGTAGCCAAAAGCGCGGGCTGCGCCTCCGTCTTCCTGCGCGGACGTTCGATCGCCCATCTCGTTATATATGTAATCAAACGTCCTGGTCGTCCCAGCGAGGCGATGCTCCAGGTGAGTGACGCGCCCCATCGCATCTCGCTGTGACGCATCGGTGATGACCGACAAATTGGTCCCGACTTTGCGCGTGGCCAAATTGCCGTTCACATCGTAAACGTATTCGGCTTGATAAGTAAACGAGTTGTTGTAGTTATCTTGTACCTGCTTTAATTGGCCCCGGCCGGTGTAATTGTAGCGGTATTTTTTGAGGGAGGGATAAAGAATGCTCTCCCGATTGCCATCGGCGGCATAAGCGTAGGTTACCGTATTCGCACTACCCCCAGCCGGGGCTTGTGTTTCGGCCTTGAGCAGATTGTCATTGTAATATTCGCGAGAAACCGTTGCATCGGCATTAGTAATCGAAGTCACTCGATTTGCCGCGTCGTGAACAACAGTGACGTTGGAGGCTCCCGCGCTCCAAGTGAAACCGGTCCCGCGGTGGAGATTGTCGTAGCTAAGAGTCTGCACTTGTCCCTCTCGGTTGGTGAAGGTGCCGGGTCGTCCAACCGAATCGTAGGTGTGCGATTCCGTTCGCTGAGCTCCGCCACCATCGGCTGGATACGTCAGACTCTTAGCTCGACCCATCTGATCGTATTCGTAAGTGTAATCCTTCAGGCGAGGATCTCGCATCGTCATATGCAAGCCCGTCGGTTCATATGTGAATGTTGTCACGGCATCGAGGCCGGCGGTCTGCTTCTCCGTTTTCTGAGTGACCCGGTTCATCACGTCGTAGGTGTCGAACGTGATATTTACGCCATTGGGCTGTTGATTCGGCTTCGTTATTGTCTTTGCGCGACCGCCGGCGTCGTAAGTGAACTTGGTATAGTGATCCAGCGCATCTTTGACCGACATCGGCCGATTGCGTTCGTCGTAGGTGCTAACCGTGCTTTTTGTGTAATAAATTTCCCCCGGCTGTTCGTCCGGCATCAAAACCGAGGTAAGGTTTCCCGCTGGATCGTAGCCGTAACTCGTCGTCGCGGCGTCCCCTCCGCTTGCGGCTGAAGCGATCGTAGCAGTCTTGAGGTAATTGTTATCATAAAATGTCTTGACGATATTTGTGCTCGGAAGAGCGAGGAGGGTGACATTGGAATCGGTGTGCCTGTAATCATCGCCGGCACCCTGGTTGCGATCGTAGGAAAAATAGGTCGTCCGCGGCGTTGAATCGCCGGCAAAACGTAACGGCGTGGTTACGGTCCGTAGCCGACGGTAGTCATCGTAAGTGTATAGCGTCACGTGGCCGAGCTGGTCGATCACGGAAGTCCGGGTCCCGTCATTGGAATTGTACCCGTTTTGGATCGTATGGCGGACACCGTCAACCGGGTCGGCCGGCAGCGTAGTCACCATGACCTGGCCACGCGTGTTGTAGGCATAACTGGTCGTATGATTAGGGTCACCCAAGCTTGTCCCCAGAGTGTCGGTGATATCGGAGACGCGCCCCAAGGTATCGTACTGATAGCGCGCCGTTGGATTGCCGGCGGCGTTATCGGGGTTCCGGAATGTTTCCCGCAAACCGGTGCCACTATTGTAAGTGAAACTCTCGGTCCCACCTGTCTTCATCTGGTGGGTTTCCATCTGGCCGAACGCGGTAGAATAATTGTAGCCGAATGTTTCAAAACCGGTATCCGGATAATCGATGCGAGTGACCTGCTTGTTCGCATCGCGGGTGTAATGGGTTACGTTCTGCGCTTCATCGGTGGAGCTGCAGAGATAATACGGATTGTAGGGGTCCTGATTGTTTGGATCCGTACAGGTGGGGCCCCCGCCGCCGTAAGTATAGTTTATCGTGCCTCGTGCACTGGTCGGCGGCGTCGTATCGTTTGGTGTCGCCGGGTATTGAACCTGGGTGACGGCGCCGGTTAATGGATCGTGGGTAAAATTGGTGATGTAACCTCTTCTATCGGTGAACGAAGCGACGTACATCGCGGCGTCGTAGGTTTGTGAAGCAGAGATGTTGTTGAAATCGGTCCAACTCACCAAGTAACCACCGGAATAAGTGAAAGTCCGCGTCTTTCCGTCTGAACGGGTCTCGAGCCGCATATCGGGGGTAAGCATTGTGAGCGTGGTAACCACCTCGCCGGTCGTGCCGCTTTTTTCGCTCTCGAGCTGTCCATAAGCAGGCGGAACCGGATCAGCGGTCTCGACGCCGATTAGTCCGCCTGCTTTTCCATCATAGTTCGGCCTGGTCCTAAAGCTGTAAGCGATTTTCTTCATTGGCCCGGCGTACATCGGGTCGTCGCAAGTCGCCACCAGGGGGGGCCTGTCGGGATCCCCAACATTCGGAGCCTGATAGGTGTAAATGGCGTTGAGGGAGGAGTCGCCATAGTAGGCGACGTTTGTCAGGACGCTGTAGGAATGGGTCCCCGGGGGAAACGTTTGATTTTGGTACGTATAGTGGACTTCCCGCAAATCACTGGCCTTGATGTAATCGACCTGGCCCGCAGGCGTGTAATAAACTTTGATCCATCGACCGGTCGGATCGGTGATTTGGATGCTCCCATCGGGATTCGTGCTGAGCGTCGTGCGCCGCCCGTGGGGATCGATGATAGCGGTGGCGGTAAAGTGAAATTCCCACCAGTAAGGAGGAAATGCTCCAGGGTCGTTCTGGTGATAGGTGCGGGTACCTTGAAACTCGATCTTGCCGCCGTCGGACTGGACCAGATAAGCGAATTGATTGGTCGTTGTCCATGGAATTAATCTTTCGCGGACCCCAGCCGCGGCGCGGTAATAAATGTCGGCGGCAGAGGGAGCAAAGTGCTCTTCGCGTCCATCCGGATATCTGACGACATAACTTTCGGGAACTGGCAAGCTGTCTTCGGCCTCAATACTCCACTGGTGCGACTGTTGCCATTCTTCCGGGGTTCGGGAATTCCACGTCCGCGACAGGCTCAGACCGTAATCACTCACGGCGCCAGCGACGACAATGTCGGTAATCGTTCTCGTCGCGTTGCCCGTATACGGATCGTAGGAACATCCGGTGGTCACATTCCCGTTGAACATGCCGGCAACTCCCGTGGGGTTATTGTCCCCCTGAGCTCGAAGCTCTGAAAACGAAATCAAGAGAAGGGCGGGCAGGAAGGAGCGCAAAAACAAACGTAAGGCAGTCATAAATTTCGAGGAGAGCGGAGTTGAGGACATAACGGGTTCGATCGGTCAACGACTTTTGCGTTTCGCGAAGGGCAGAGCTGTAAGCGGAGATCGAAAAGAGCGCGAGAAAATCAGTTTGGGTACACTTAGGAACACTTTGGGAACAGAATTCGACGCGGGAAACGCTGGCTGTCGATTTTATGAGTGCGAAAACCGGTGGCTCAGTACGGCCTTCAATCAAAGCGTGATCCGAAGGCCGGAATTCAATGACTACTTCGCTTAAGGCAATGCGTAAACCTCCACAAGGCCATTGCCTGTAGCGTTGTTCACTCCCCGCACGATGGCCGTATAGCTGCCCGGCGCCAATGTGGCGATGATGGCTGATTCCGCTGCGTTACCCGGCGCGAGCTGGCTGTTCTGAATTTCCGATGCCTGGTCGCTCGTAATGACTCCGCCAATCTGCGTCGTCTGCCAGTTATCATTTTGACCAATTAGGCTGTTAGCGTCGTGCAACTCCAGTTGCGGATTTGCCAGCGCGTCAGGTATGCCGAACTGAACCAGTGATGGGCCGATTGCCCGGATGATTACTCTCGTGGGTCGGGTCACAACGATGAATCCTCCGATCATGGCGTTATCTCCGGTTTGGACAACGCCTCGCGTACTGATGTTTGCCAGGAACGATCCGCTAGTTGCCCCCAAATCATAGACCTCCACGGTCCCTATACCTGTTCCGCCGTTGCCCCCTTGCACAATGCTCGTATAACTGCCCGGCGGCAGGGTGGCGATGAGAGCGGACTCAAGCGCATTGCCGGGAGCGAGCCCGCTGTTCTGGATCTCCGCGACCTGGTCGGCGGTAACAACCCCACCGATTTGAGTGGTCTGCCAATCATCATTTATCCCAAGAAGGTTTGCGCTGTCGTGAAGCTCCAGCCTTGGGTTAGCCAGCACATTTGGGACTCCGCCTTGCGTAAGGGAAGGCCCGGCCGCTCGAATAAGGACCCGCGTCGGCGAGCTGCCCTGCACAATAAACCCGGCGATCATTACGTTGGTGCCGGTCCCTACCTGCAAACGCGTCGCGATGTTTCCAAGCGTCGCTGGTCGCGGGGTCGGGGTTGGGGTTGGCGGAGCGGGTTGCGCGCAGTATATCCCGCCGCTGTTCAACCCGCCGAACCGGCCGACTCCAGCCCACACAATCATGTTGCTGCCGGACCACACTGCCGAATGAGAATGTCGGCCAATGGGCGCGTGGTGAGTAGCGCTGGTTGGGCTCCAACTATCTGTGCCGGGATCGTATCGCCCACCGGTATTTAGAAAGTCCGAGGAATCCTGTCCACCCCAGACAATCATTTCGCGGTTGGTCCAGATTGCCGTGTGAGAGTTTCGGCTGGACGGTGCGTTGGCCGTGCTCGTCATGGTCCAGCTATCCGTGCTCGGACTATATCTCCCCCCGGTGTTAAAACGGGAATTGCCGTCAAGCCCGCCCCAGACGATCATTTCACTACCAGTCCACACTGTCGTGTGAAGATGACGAGCAGGAGGGGCGTTAATGGTGCTGGTAGTTGTCCACGTGTCCATCGCAGAATTGTATCTGCTACCAGTATTCACATAGTGGGATGATGCGTCAGACATACCACCCCAAATAATCATTTCGTTTCCGGACCAGACTGCAGTATGCCCGCTTCGAGCACTGGGTGCGTTGGTCGGGCTGGTAGCTACCCACGCGTTCGTGTCGGGATTGTATTTTCCCCCGGTGTTGAACGGAACGCCCGAGCTATCATAGCCGCCCCACACAATCATTTCGCTTCCCGTCCAGACCGCTGTGTGAAACGTTCGGGCTGGAGGAGCGTCAGCCATGCTGGTCGCTGTCCAGCTGTTCGTGCCCGGATTGTATTTCCCACCGGTGTTCACGGCGTTCTGGTAGTCGACGAACCCGCCCCACACAATCATCTCAGTGCCAGTCCAGACGGAGGTATGATAGCGCCGCGGATCGGGCGCGCTGGCGGTGGTGGTGGCGGCCCAACTGTCGGTGCTCGGGCTGTATTTCCCGCCCGTGTTCAAATTGGCTGCCCCACCTAATCCTCCCCACACGATCATTTCCGTGCCGGTCCAGGCGACGGTGTGAAGCTGCCGACCCGCTGGAGCGTCGCCGGTCGTTGCCCACATATCGGTGGCGGGATTGTATCTGCCCCCTGTACTCAAAAACCCAGTGTCACTATTACCTTCGCCACCCCAGACAATCATTTCCGCGCCGGTCCATACTGCCGCATGGACCGATCGGGCGGGCGCAGCGTTGGTAAGACTGGTGGGTGTCCAGCTATTCGTGGCCGGGTTGTACTTCCCGCCGGTGCTAAAAAACCCAAGGTCGGCTCGGCCGCCCCAAACGATCATCTCACTGCCGCTCCAAACGGCGGTATGGAAAACCCGGCCCGTAGGCGCGTTGTTGGTGCTGAGGGCGGTCCAGCTATCTGTGTTGGGGTTGTATTTGCCACCGGTGTTGTAGTAGGTCGTGAACCACCGATCCCATCCGCCCCAAATAATCATTTCACTGCCAGTCCAGACGGCCTTGTGCTGAGAGCGGGCAGAGGGTGCATCACTCGTGCTGGTTGGCCTCCAGCTGTTCGTAAAGGGATTGTACCTCCCACCAGTGTTCACGGCGCCGGGGTAGACATCATAACCGCCCCAGATGATCATTTCGTTTCCTGTCCAGATCGCTGTGTGAGCTTCCCGGCCGGTCGGCGCCTCGGTCGTACTGGTGGCGGTCCAGACATTGGCCGCGGGATTATATCTCCCGCCCGTGTTTAAAAACACCGAGCCATCGGTTCCACCCCAAATAATCATTTCGCTGCCAGTCCAAACCGCGGTTTGCCTGGTGCGGCCGCCCGGCGCATTGGCGAGAGTGGTGGGGATCCAACTGTCCGTACTCGGATTGTATTTCCCGCCGGTATTGAAATAGCCGAAACTATTTGATCCACCCCAGACGATCATTTCACTGCCGGTCCACACAGCGGAGAGCTGAGTCCGGGGGGGAGGTGCGTTGGTCGTGCTGGTGTTTGTCCACGTGCCCGTGCTGGGCTGGTATCTGCCGCCGGAGTTGAGCCCTTCCAAACTTCCGGCCTGTCCACCCCATATGATCATTTCGCTGCCGGTCCAAACTGCCCCCAGGGACTCGCGGGCAGTTGGCGTGTTGAGGGAGGTAGAAGTGGCCCAGTTGTCGGTGCATCCGTTCGGCGAATCCAGAATTGTCGGCAGCGAATAAGTCCCACTTCCTTCTGCCATCGAATGGGGCGGCTGCATTCTTGTTCTGGCTCGCCAGGACTCCACGGTCTCTTTGCGCCATTCAACGGTAGCCAGTTTCAAGCGGTCTTTTCTTTTCTCGATTACAGCGGTCGCGTAGTAGCGCTCGTCGTCTTCCTGTAACGAGCTCATTACACCGGTCTTGATTTGCGTTATCCCCGAGTGCCGGTCGCCTGCCTCAGACCGGGGCCGTGGCGGCTGGCTCGTGTCGTTATCAAACATTGCTGCCACGGCTTGCACGGTTTCATCCCACTCGCGTCTATTCATCCTTATCTCGGGCCCAGAATTGCCGCCCGGCGCGTCGTCACTTTCGACGAATTCGATCTCGCTGTACGTCCCGCTGGTTTGCTCCTTCAACTGCTCAAGGCTGTGAACTCCACGCAACTCGGCCTCGGCCCGCTCTTTCAGTTCGCCGTGCAATCTTTGGTCGCGGGCGTACAAGCTTGTCAGAAGGCGCTCCGATAGCACGGGCCTGGCCAGACACTCCGCGATGACGAAGGGATCGTTCCCAAGTGCTTCAAAAAGTTCGCGCAATACTTCGGGTTGCTGAGTGTGCTGCGCCATTCTTTCCATTTCGGCCTGTAATTGCTCAGCGCGAATTGGCTGATGCCAGTAGTCCGCCAGTGCCTTTGAATTGCGCAGATAATCTAAGACTTTCTGTTCGATCGCCCCTGGAGGCACGACTTCGTCGAGCGAGGGCTTGGTATCAGGGCGTTCTCTTGGCCAGATTCGATGGCGCCAATAAACTTCTTCGATTGCTCGTTGATAAGCGATACGATCCGCCAAAGAAATCTCCCTGGGGAAAGGCGTCGAGGCTGGATTTGAGGGAAGTTTGGCAAACAGGCGAGCGCCCTGACCACCGTTTGGGCTATTTACCTGCGCTTGCACCGTGGTCGCTTCACCGAAAATGCAAAAGACCAGTGCGAATAAGTGGAGGGGAACTGCTTTCATATTCTAATGATAGTCCGGCAAGGGCAATTCACGGTCTGTCTGAGGTTCGCGCTCAATTAATATAGCGACTCGAATGCCGCCGCCAAGTAACGCGGGAGGCTCCGCTGAAACTTGCAACGATGACAGCGCGCTCGGCGGGACCTAGCGACCTTTCGCGTCTACGCGCGATTCGATCTGGTCGAGAGTCGGATCATTTTGACGAATCCATTGCTCGATCGCGCCGACTTCACCGGGGTCGACGGAGGTGCTGCGCGGTTCCTGGTCATTCAGGAGCGGTCGGGACGAATCGGGCAAAACGGGCTTCGCTTTCTTCACGGAAAACTTCCAATGCCGGCCGAAGCGGAGCAGGGCGTAATACATCGTTTTGGCTTCCACCGCTCCCACACCGCTGCATCGCATGGCGTTGTAAAACATCCGATCGACGACGGCCGGCGGTTTATTCTTTTGGTCGTAGGCAACATCGTGGAGGACGGAAGCATTCCGATATTTGCCCTCGAACGGCCCGCCCATGAACGACCAGAGCGCGCGTGGAATCGAGGCTCCGTCGATCGCCGACCCCGCCGGTGCGACCCAGACCACGCCTTTCGGATCGGTGTAACGCAGCTCGTTGAGGAGCGTCATTGACCGGCCATCCGCGTCCCAGCGCGTATCGATGGTGCCGCTGTAGTAGCCCCACGGCCCGGCCGGATTGGTGTTATCGTGGGCGGTTCGGTGTTTGCCGAAGAGACAGCCGGAAAGCAAAAAGGCCAGACTCAGAAACAGAATGCGCATGGACACGACGCGTTTAGGCCGAAACTAATTCGTTCACCTCGCTCGGGCGAGCCGGAAGCGATTCTTTCTTCGAAGGGCGCCGGAATTGTTTGACGTAAAAAAGCATGAAAATTCCGGAAACGATCAGGAGCGAACCAATCCATTTCAGAAGCCAGCCGGGATCGCGCAGGATTTGAATGGTGCTTTGGCCAAGATTCTCCGGGTTCCAGGAGGCCTGCGACATTTTGTAAGTGAGGCCCGTCCAGGTCCGCCACCATTCACCGGGATAACTGAACGGATTGTTCATCCAACACTGGCCCTGGGCGGTCGAGCCTTCCGGAGTCATCACGCGAACGGTGCTTTTGAATCCGGCGGGACTCTCGCTCCCCTCGTTCCGTTGCACTTCGAACTCGAGTAATTCCAACGCGATCGGCAACTCGATTTGTTTCCATCCGTAGGCCACTTGCACATCTCCCGGCGACGCCGGCATACTAATCTGCCAACCGGCGGGAACCCATTGCTCCGAAACTTGTGCCCCCTGCTCGATGCGAACCCGCACGCCATCGGGTAAATCCGGCCCAGCCGGCGCCGCGGTCGCCGGAACAAAATCCATCCACTCCTCGGCGTGGGGCAGAGTTCGATCGACGGTCAATTGCCAGTCGGCCCAGCCCGTGGTGAGCGGCGTGTTCAACTCCAGTTTGCCGGTGGAATGCCCGGCTTTCCGGGAAGCAAGATCGTAACTGACGCCGCCGTCAGCGGCGATGAACAGGATGAGATGATTCGGCGCCGTTTCGCCGGGGCCCGGCATGTTCGGCGCGGCACCTGGTCCGTCGGCCCCGTGAGCGTTTGGCGCCGACGATACTGGAACACCTCGACCGCGTAGAGTAACGACCACCGCGGGATTGTTCGGCTGTTCGCTCACCGACATGGGCTTCCCGTTTTCGAGCCGGAAGTCAGCCCAGTAATTATCGATTCGCACGGTAAAAAGGCTTCCTTCCATCGGCGAGTCTTTACCCAGGTTTTGGGCGACGTCGAAGGTCCACGATTTTCCAGCGAAGTTAACGACCACGCTGCCCTTGTTGCCGTTTTCCGGCTGGTTCAACTGGACTTTTGCGCCGGAGTTTCCTCCTTTGATCGCCTTGGAGATTTGTTCCTCCGGCGCTTTCGCAAACGCGAAGATTGTTTCCTGAATTTCCACTTCGCCGGTGTCCGGTCCGGGCGATTTCGCTGACTCGCTTTTGGCATTCTCGGGCGCGTTGCCGCGTTTCAACTCGATGGTGGCAAGACCCATGTTGAATGAGCTGTGCTGGTGATCGTCGGCCATGAGCCAGTTCTCCAAACGCTGACCCATCATCGCGGTCGCGATAGAAAAATGGAGCGCGGGTGCGCCGCCGTCCTTGAGGGGTTTCGGATTCAGTTTGCCTTCAATCGCCGGCGCGTAATCGACAATCTTGAGGCGCGCCCCTCCGGCGAGCGGGCCGAGGTCCCACGGCTTGGAGGGGGTTGGCGGGCGATGAATGAATTCGGCGGGATAACCCTTTACCAGGCCGTCGGTATCGCGAACGCGAAGCTGATGTTGATCGACCAGCAATCGGTTTGTGGGCGGTTCGCCTTTGAAAAGCGTGACCGTTCCTTCGATTCCCCAAGTGCGCCCGATGAGCGAACCGACCAGGAGCGTGATGATCCCCAGGTGCGTAACCAGAAAACCAACGTGATGCTTTTTCCAAGGCCAGCGAGACAGAGCGGAAACGGCGAGGTTCGCCGCCAGAAAAAGGAGCCAGGCATTGAACCACGGCGCGCCGTAAACGTAGGCCCGTGCCACTTTCGCATCGAAGCTCGATTCGTAGAGCGTGCCCGCAATCGCTCCGATGATCAGGACCGCGAGCAGCACGACGGCGAGCTTGAGCGAGGCGAAGAACCGGAAGACCGGATTGCGTTGCCAGCTTGGGCGATGGACGGAAGATGCGGCCATGATTGCGGACGGGTATTTTCCGCGAGAAGTACGGCGCGTTCAACGGGGAGTTGCTTTTTCGTGCACGTGATCGTAATCGAAGGGAAGGGCGGATCGAGCACGAGCACGAGCACGAGGACGATTACGAAGGGAAAGGGGTGTTACCCGGTTTTCTCGAGCGCGGCGCGGAAAGCTTGCAGGTGAGAGGCGAAGCTGCCGGCATCAAAGGCATCCAGCGATTTTACGTCTTGGAAAAGCTGGTTGAGCTCGGTCTCAATTTTCGGACGGAAACCGGCGTTCTTGTTAAGCGCATACGTCAATCGATCCAGAGCCAGGACCAGCCGTTTCGCCCGTTGGCCGAGGACAGCGTTGGACGCACCTTTGGTTATGAACTCTGCGTCAACCGAAGCCAGCGCGAAGAGGAGGGAGCGCCCGGAACTATCGCTCCAGTTGGAAACCGAGGCGCGGCGCGCGAGCGCATCCGCCTGGGTTTGCATGTTCGCGAAATCGGATGGCGTTGGCGCGTTCGGTGGCTGAAGGATGGGCGATGAAATCGCAGCCGCTGACGTTGCCGTCGCGCAGAGCCAGGCGAGGCCGTTCCAGCGCGCGGTTGATGCTTCGTCGCCCTGGGGCGCACTCGCCAGCGCCCAGCTCATTTCCCGCAATGCAACTGCCTGGCCGGTAAGCCATTCCCGCAAACCGGTCCACGGGTCGTCGTCCCGCCAGTGTTTGGGTTCGGCGATCGACTGGCTGTCGAGCTCGAAAAATAGGTCCGGATGCCCGGCTTTCAAAAGCTCCGGCGCGAGATTCTGGTGGCAAGCGGCGCAGGCTGTCGCGCGCACATAGAGATTCCGTAAATCGCGCATCCCGGCGCCGACCCGGGTGTTGTAGGTCCAGTCCAGGCGCGTGTGTCCGCGCAACCAGCCACCGGCCGCGCCATGGCAGCTTTCGCAGGAAACGCCCTCATCAGGGGCCGTATTGGAGGCGAGCCGGCTCGGCGCGACGGACTGGAAAGGCGAATGGCAGACAGTGCAGCGCGCGCTGGTTTGGGCCGCGGGAATGCCCAGACCTTCCGCAATCCGCTCCGAGCGGGAATTGAGCAAGAGCGCATATGCCTTTGTGTGATAATCCTTTTGGCTCCAGGTGAAGTATTGGCTTCGCTTCGGTCCCGCGCCGCCGTGACAACTGGAAGACTTGCAGCCGACCGACCCAACGAAGGTCCCACCACTCTCGTTGACCTGGCGCGGCTCTTTTGCTGCGAGGACCGGGGCAAAGGCGAGAACGAGAATGCAGATCGAGGCGGTTCTCAGCGACACGCCGAAAGATTAGCACCGCCGTTTTGAAAAACGCGACTGCAAAGG
>JBAPMH010000294.1:0-3334 GCA_049278515.1 Chthoniobacterales bacterium | reverse complement strand
TGCGCCGGGGGAGGATCGGGCTGACCCACGAACTCGGGAGGTTCCAGTCTAGAACGATCTTCTCCCTCGGCGGCTTACTTTGATGAACAGTCCCCGTGGCCGCCCATCAAAAACGAAGATACAAGTCCTCAGGTTGGAAAGCGGTGACAGGGCTCGTCGATGAATTTACTGAGGACTGACCCTCTTTCGCCTCCCAGATCATGAGCAATTTTGTTGATGCCCGTTATTCAAGTCTTCAACCTCGACCTCGAATGAAACCTCCCTTATCCCTCCGTCGGCTGGCTCTTATCATTCTTATCGGCGTTGCGCTCGCGTCGATCGCCCGGGCGGACGATCCACCCACATTCGCGTCGCCGGAAGTGAACGATTACGTCAAGCGACAGACAGCGTGGATGGATGAATACATTGCGGCGCTCAAGGCACGCGACCTGGATAAGAAGGCGGAAGTGTTCAAGGAAATGCAGGAGGACAGGGACAAAAACATCTCTGCTATCCGGGAGAAGCTCACCGATGCTGAACAGCCTGTCTTCACCAAGTGGCGGGACGCCGAGACCAAAAGAATGGAAAACGCCGTCAAGGAATATATGCCCCCGCAGTAGCGGACCTGCATCTGACGAGTCCAGAGCATTCGCGTGAGATTCTTTCGTCCCGCGCCGCGGGACTCGGGCAACGGAAGGCGCGTTGTCCCAGCGCTAAAGCACTGGGCTATTATCGTAGGATGCCTACCCCCGCCCGCTCGGTCAGTCCTTCCTTGGTCATTGCGGCAGCGTCATCGGCGTACTTTGCAAAGTATGGCCACGAGGCGCGCGCCAGGTTGGCGTTCATGGCTGCATGGGTCACCTTGAACTGGATCCTTGCGAGTTGCTGGGGGGCCTTGCCGAGCTTGTGCAGGAAGGGCAGCCAGCGCGGGTCGGAGTGGATCTTGTCGAACAGGTTCTGCGCTACGATTTCGCTAAGTCCCCGTTCCTGGTAAGCCACCGCCTTATCGAGCCATTCGAACGCTTTGTCGGACCGGCCGCAGAACGCGAAGACGTAGGCGATGTTGTAAGACCAGTCCTTTTCGTATTTGGCGATCAGCGCTTCGCGCGCGGCCTCAGCCTCTACGGCGCGTCCGAGCGCACAGTAGGCCATCGGCAGGGCGACCATCTTCCACGTCTCGTTCTTTTCCTGCTCGATCTCGGCGAGCGCGGCGGGCGCATCCCCCTTCTGGAGCAACACCATCCCGAGTTGGGCGTGCGCCCCGCCCCGGCCAGGGCTTAGCCTCAGCACCGCGCGGTAAGACCCGATCGCCTCATCGTAGCGGCCACTCGCACACTGGCAGGCGCCGAGGTTGGAGAGCGTGGCGACACTGACCGGGTCGTGCCGGACGGCCGCCTCGTGGAGCGCCAGCGCCTGATCCAGCCGGCCAAGGCTTGAGAGGAGGTTGGCGGCGCCACTGAGAATGGCGACGCCGGTGGGATCAAGCGCGAGGGCGCGCTCGAGATGTCGAGCGGCGCCGGCGAGATCGTTATCGGACTGCGTCGCGCTCATCCCGAGCGCGGCGTGCGCGGGCGCGTACTCGGGGTCGATCGCCAGCGCCTTCTCCACGGCCTCGAGGGCACGGGCATTCGCCTCCTCGCTCGACATCAGGCCCATGCCGAACTCGGCGATGAAGTTCACGGCCAGCGCGGTCCAAGCCGGGGCGTAGCGCGGATCGATATCGAGGGCCTGGCGGTAGAACGCGTCGGACTTCGCAAAGGCCTCGGGCGTAAACTTCCGGGCGAGTTCCTTCGCCTCCAGATAGAGGGCGTAAGCCTGCGGATCGGTCGTGCGCACCTTGGGCGGCGCGGCGAGCAGCTTCACCTTCAATTCCCTGACCACCTCGCCCGCGATCTCGTCCTGGACGTTGAAGATGTCAGTCATCTTGCGGTCGTAGGTCTCGGACCAGAGGTGGTAGCCATCGGCCACGCGGATGAGCTGGGTGGTGATCCGGACCAGGTCGCCGCTCTTTCTCACGGAACCTTCCAGCACGTAGGCCACGCGCAACAGCCGCGCGATCTCCGGGATCTCGACCTGCTTGCCCTTGAACGAGAACGACGAGGTGCGCGCGGCCACTTTGAGCTGCGGAATCTTGGTTAACAAATTCAGCAGCTCCTCCGAGATGCCGTCGGAGAAGTATCCCTGGTCTTTACCCTGCGACATGTCCGCAAATGGTAAAACTGCGATGGATGTGGGCGGAACGTCAAGCTCACTTGGACTTGGCCTCGACAGACGCGATTGCAGAAGCTGCCAGGCGAGCAGACCCGCGGCGACCACCGCGAGCGCGATCGTAATACCGATGATGCGACGGCCAGCCGGGCGCCTCCTCCTTTCGTCAGGCCCGATGTCCGATTCGCGCTTGATTCCTTCCGGCGTGATCTCGAACGCCCACGACAAGACGAGCGCGACCGGAAATCCGAGAACGAGGAGCAAGACGACGAGACGGATGGCCCAGTTCGGAACTTCGAAAAAGGGAAAGACCTGGGTCGCGATCTGGATCAACAGCCAGGACACCACGGCATAGGCGACGGCAACCTTGTAAACGTTGCGCCGCTTCAGCTCGGCGAAGAAATTACCGGTCATTCATCCTCGATTGGGGCCGAGTATTTTAGATCGCGGGCCCGATTACAATCGGGAATCAGGAACGCGATATTGCCGGATATCGGAAGCGAGGATGGAGGATTGTAGGGCGACCGCGTCGGTTGCCGGATCTGTCGAAAATAGCCAAGCGCTTTAGCGCTGGGGAAATCGGAGATTTCCAAATTCGTTAGTCCCTCCGGGGACGGAAGAGATTCTTTCGTCCCGCACAGCGGGACTCGGGGCAACGGAAGGGGCGTGTTGTCCCAGCGCTAAAGCGCTGGGCTATTATCGGGGGAAGGCAATTGCCCCGACAAAAGCGCTCATGGTAGACTGCCCCCATGGCAGCATCCACCGTGACTGAGTATCTTGCCGCGCTCCCGCAGGATCGGCGGGAGGCGTTGAACGAAGTGCGCCGGGGAATCAACCGGGCGCTGCCACCGGGATACAAGGAAGGGATCCAGTGGGGCATGATCAGCTGGTTCGTTCCCCTGTCCACATACCCCGCAGGCTATGGCGGAAACAAAAAGGTGGCGCTGCCGCTCATCAGCCTGGCGTCCATGAAAAATTACATGGCGCTGCACATGGTGTGTTTTTACGGGCAACCGGCGTTGCGGGAATGGTTCATCGCCCAATACGCGAAGAGCGGCAAGAAACTGGACATGGGCCAGGGCTGTCTCCGTTTCAAGACGCTGCCGGACCTCGCGCTGGATGTGGTGGAGAAAACCGTGGCCCGGCT
>JBAPMH010000293.1:0-2495 GCA_049278515.1 Chthoniobacterales bacterium | reverse complement strand
GGGCGCTTTTTCGACGTTGGCGCCGAACGGGGGAGCGACGGTCACCCGCAATCACGTCGCCCGCCTGGAGATTGACGGCCGGCTCGACCGGACGCTCGACCTCGGCCCCGCTGCTGGTGGCTTTGTTGCGGCCGCCACCGTTCAGCCGGATGGCAAGATTCTGATTGGCGGCGGATTTACAAGCATATTGGGCGTAACCCGCCACAACATCGCACGATTAAATACTGACGGAACGCTCGATCTGACCTTCAATCCGGATGCTAATAGTGCTGTCTGGTCGATCGTGGTCCAAGCGGACGGCAAGATTTTAATAGGCGGCTTTTTCACCAGCATCGGAGGGCAGCCACGCAATCGCATCGCGCGGCTCGATGGCACGACCGGCTTGGCTGATTCCTTTGACCCGAACGCGAACGATAGGGTTTATGCAATCGCGGTGCAGCCGGATGGCAAGATCCTGGTGGGCGGCTATTTCACAATGATGGGCGTAAACCCACGCAGCCGGATTGCCCGACTCGATCCTACGACGGGCTTGGCTGATTCGTTCGACCCAAACCCTAACAATTCGGTCATGTCAATTGGCCTGCAGGCGGACGGCAAGATTTTGGTGGGCGGGCTTTTTACCAGCATCGGCGGACAACTGCGCCATTACATGGTCCGCCTCGATGCCGCAACCGGCTTGGCTGATTCGTTTAACCCCGACCCGAACTCCGGTATCCTCTCCATCGCCGTGCAGGGAGATGGCAGGATTCTTTTGGGTGGTCACTTTGATACAATCGGCGGACAGCTCCGCAACCACATGGCGCGGATCGATGGCGCGACGGGCCTGGCTGATTCGTTTGACCCGAATGCCAATAACATTGTTTTTGCAATCGTAGTGCAGGCGGACAGCAAGATTTTGGCGGGCGGCCCATTTACGAGCATCGGCGGACAACCGCGCAATTATCTGGCTCGGCTCAACGCCACGAGCGGGGTAGCTGATTCGTTTGACCCGAGCCCGAACGACTATGTTCTCTCCCTGGCCATGCAGCCAGATGGCAAGATTTTGGCGGGCGGCGCATTCACATCCATCGGTGGACAGCTCCACAACTCCTTTGCTCGTTTGACTAACGACACCGCGGCGCTCCAAACTCTGGCGGTTACACAAACCGCCGTTAGCTGGATGCGTGACGGCTCCAGCCCACAACTCGCTGGCGTGACCTTTGAGTTATCGACGGATAATACGACTTACGCGCTCTTGGGTGATGGCACGCCGGATGACAGCAGTTGGACCCTTACTGGTTTGAACTTGCCCACCGGTAATAACCTCTACATCCGCGCTCGGGGACATTATCGCGGTGGCCACGATAACGGATCGGAAAACATTACGGAATCAGTGCGGAATGCGTTTCTCACTGAGCCGACAGGAACCCCAACGCCTTCTCCCACACCGAGCTCCACCCCAACACCGAACCCCACACCCTCGCCTACGCCGAGCCCCACCCCAGTACCTTCCTCCACCCCGACGCCTCCGAAAGTCACACCCACGCCGAGCCCAAGCGCCACGCCTAGCCCATTTCCCTCCGGGACGCCGACTCCAACTCCGACCGCGTCGCCGACTTCAACGCCAGCTCCAAGCGCGACACCAACACCGACGCCAACTCCCACGTCTGGCTCGTTAGGAAACATTTCGACCCGTGTTCGGGTGCTGAGTGGGGACAACGTTCTCATTGGCGGGATGATCGTCACTGGCACGGCGAACAAGAAAGTGATTATCCGGGCGATCGGACCGTCGCTCACTGACTTTGGTGTGTCCGGCGCTTTGCAGGATCCGGCGCTTGAGCTTTATCAGGGCAGCACGCTTGTCAGCAGCAACGACGACTGGCGGCTCTCCCCTCAACAGGCAGAAATCCAGAATAGCGGTCTGGCGCCCACCAAAGATGCCGAGTCGGCGATCATCGCGACGCTGATCCCGAACCAGAATTACACGGCAATTGTGCGGGGGAAGGATGGGAGCATCGGCGTAGGGATCGTGGAAGCGTTCGATTTGGATCAAGGT
Source organism: Chthoniobacterales bacterium (assembly GCA_049278515.1). Lineage (GTDB taxonomy): Bacteria > Verrucomicrobiota > Verrucomicrobiia > Chthoniobacterales > UBA10450 > AV80. The sequence goes on along the minus strand of JBAPMH010000293.1, from coordinate 460 downwards.
GCGGCCTCGAAGCTGGGAAACATCAGTACGCGCGGATTTGTCGACGTGGACGAGAATGTGATGATCGCGGGCTTGATCGTAACCTCCGGCAACGGAACTGGCACCAAAGTGCTGGTGCGCGCCCTGGGACCGACGCTGGGAGATTTCGGCGTGCCGAATGCGCTGGCGAACCCGACGCTCGACCTGGTGAATTCAAGCGGGACAGTGATTCGCTCGAACAACGATTGGAAAGACGATTCGCAACAACGCGCTTTGATTGAAGCAGCCGGAATGGCTCCGACTCATGATGTAGAAGCGACGCTGGTAGAGACAGTTGCGCCGGGACAATACACGGCAGTCGTGCGCGGAAGCGGGCGTACAACCGGCGTTGGGTTAGTGGAAGCTTACAATATCCAGTAAAGCACTCGCTGTAGCCGGGATCGGTGATCCCGGTGCGATGTCGTTTTGCCCATGGCCGGGA
>JBAPMH010000292.1:0-10343 GCA_049278515.1 Chthoniobacterales bacterium | reverse complement strand
CCGCTACAGGGCGACGGCTACAGACGATGCCGCAGGCCGACGGCTACAGCTACGGCGCGCCGGGCTTCTTCTCCAAGAGCGGCAGGTACGCTTCGTAATGTTCCAATTTCATTCGTTCGGCCGGAATGAAATGGAACGCGGAGGAATTGAGGGTGTAACGTCGCCCGGTCGGCGACTGCGGGTCGCCAAAGACGTGGCCCAGGTGGGCGTTGCTTCGCTTGGCGCGCACCTCGATCCGCTCCATGTCGTGCGAATTGTCCGGGACCTCGACGAGCAGATCGTACGAGATTGGTTTGCTCCATGTCGGCATCCCGAGGTTGGCATCGTATTTGTCGACCGAAGTGAAGAGCGGTTCGTTGGTAATCACGTCGACGTAGATGCCGGGTTTGTCGTTGTTCCAGAATTCGTTTTGAAATGGCATCTGGGTGCCGTTTTCGCGCACGACCTTGTACTGCTCCGGCTTTAATCGGCGTTTTAGAATGGCATCGCTCTGGACCGGCGCGTTCGGATCGAAACCGACGGGATCCTTTGTCTCCTGGGTGAGAAGGAAGAAATAAACTCCCCCCGCGGCGAGCCCGGTGAGCAGGATGAGACCGATGTACATGCTAACCGTCGATTTTTCGTCGCTGGTGATGCGTCCCCCGTACATCTGATTGCTCACAACGGTGATTCAATCAGAGATTGGCCGCGTTCGGCAAGCGCCGATCTCGCATCATTCGGAAGCCTTGGGGAGGACGGCGCGCCGCGCGTCCGAGGGTGTTGTAGCGACGGCAACGTTCGGACCGGAAAGCCGGGATCAACGATCCCGGCTACAGCGAAGACGGCGGTTTAGAAAGCGCCGCTCCTTGTGTGGCCGCTTACTTCTTTGGGGCTTCGATTTTCGTGCCCTGGGAAACGGCGAATTGCCAGGCGCCCCCGCGTTTCGCGAGCACATCGAGCCAGCGGTATTGACCGCTGATATCGTGTCCGTCGAAGGCGCCTTTGTCGGTGCTGCGATAGGTGATGACGGCGAGGTCCGGGTTCACAAAATGGACCTTCATCTCGTCGAGGGCGTTCGTTTCGAGTTTGAATTTGCCCGATTTGAGATCAGCCAGGAATTGGGACTTGTTCACGATACCTCCATCAGGGGTGACCGCGTAATAACTGTCGGCCAACATCTTTGTCGCGGCGTCGAGATCGGGCTTGGTCAGGGCGGCGCTCATTTCGTGGGCTACCTTGATGACGGCCTTTTCAAGGTCGGGATTCGGCTTGGCGGGATCGTTGCCTTGGGCCAGAACCGCAGCCGGCAACGCCAGGGCGCACAAGAGCGCAGTCAGTTTGGGGTAATTCATTCGCGCAGATTATCGGCCGGCCACCGGCCTAACAAGGAGAAGTTGAAACGTGAGGGAGAGGCCGGGATCAGCGATCCCGGCTACAGGGCTTAGGGCTTCGCCATGCTCAGTTCCATGAAACCGCCGAAGATCTTTTCGGCGCGAGCTTTGTTGGCGGCAACCAGTTCGGCATTGGCTTTGGCGGCCGCGTTATCGGACTTCACCATCTCGTCGCTCATGGCGCAGGCCATGATCGCGGAGATCGCTTTGGTAAAGTCGCCCGCTGTAATGCCGGCCGTCTTCAAATGTTCCGACGTCTTTGGGCATTTCGCGGTGATCGCGGCCGCCCAGACGTCCTGGTTCTGGCTCACGGCCGGGTCCTTGCCGATCTCGTTCAATTCCGCTTTGGCGGCGGCATCGCCGCTAACGGCTTGAATGAACGCGTCCAATTTATCGAAGAGTTCGGTCGATAGCTTGATGGCAGCGGCGTCTTTGACCTGGTCGGGCGGAATTTCAGCGCGAAGAGCGGGAGCGGCGACGAAGGCGAGAAGTAAAACGAGGGTGGCGACAGCGGACGATAATGTTTTCATCTTGGCGCGATGCTCGCACTCGCGCGTGATCGGTCAACTACGAAAAGTGCGAATTAAAGAAGGACGATCTCAACCGCGGATTTCGCGGATGACACGGATGAGGGACTACGCGGGCAAACCTTTGCGCGCGATCAGGTCCATCTGTTCGCAGAAGCGATCAAGCTCTTCGAGGGTCGTATAAATGTTCGGCGTAACGCGGATCCCCTGAAATTCCTCGTGCACGATCGCCACGGTAAAAATGTGGTGCTTCTCGAACAGATACTTTTGCACGGCCTCGGGACTGGTGCCTTCGACCTGGACGTTCGCGATGGCGCACGACTGATTGGGATCGAACGACGTGTTGAACTTTATCTTCGGCACGTCCTTCAATTTGTTCATCCAATACCGGGAGAGATAACGCAGGCGCGCCTCTTTGCGTTTGCCGCCGATGCCGTTGTGAAAGACGATCGCCTCACCGATGGCCAGCTTCATCGCGGCGGAGTGGGTGCCGATCTCTTCAAACTTGCGGATGTCCGAGGCCTGCTTTGATTCCGCGGCCATCATGGGCCAGATCTTTTCGATCTTGTCGCGCTTCACATAAAGGAGGCCGGTTCCCTTCGGCGCGTACAACCATTTGTGGAGGCTGGTCCCGAAGTAATCGCAACCGAGGTCCTTCTGTTTGAAATCGAACTGGGCGAAGGAATGGGCGCCGTCCACGATCGTTTCGATTCCTTTGGCGCGCGCCATGTCGCAGACCGCTTTCACGGGCGTGATCTGCCCGGTGATGTTGACCATGTGGGCCATCAGGATCAATCGGGTGCGGTCGGTGATTCCTTTTTCGAAGGCGGCGGTGATCTCGCTGAGGTTCTTGGGCGGGATCGGAATCTGGATCAGCTTGAGCTTGAGGTTCTCCCGTTTTTCCCGCTGACGCAGGGTGGTCAGCATCCGCGGATAATCCTGGGTGGTGGTGAGAATTTCGTCGCCGGACTTGAAGTCCATACCGAGCAAAAGGGTCTCGAGCGATTCGGAAGCGTTGCGGGTGATGGCGATCTCTTCCCGTTCGCACCCGAAGAGTTCCGCGAGGCCGGTGCGAATGGTTTCGCATTGGGGCTCGAGAAGTTGCCACATCGTGTAAGCGGTGGCGTCTTCCTGCTGCCAGGTGTAACGGACGAACGCTTCGGTGACGATCCGCGGGCTCGGCGAAACGCCGCCGTTATTCAGGTTGATGATGCCGCGGGTGACAGAAAACGAATTTTGGATGACGGCCCAATAATCTTCATCTTGGGCCGCTTCTTCCGGCGTCAAACGCGCGACCGTTTTCGTGGCCGCTTCGACATTCTTTTGCAGGGCCGCCACGGTCGCGGAAGAAAGCGCGGCGAGGCCGAGGCCTTTGCCGGCCAGCGAGAGAAAATCGCGTCGAGTGCGCATCGGGGAAAAGTATGAATTAAGAAGGGAGAATTAAGAAAGGAAGAAAAGCGGCCTGTTAACTTCCTGGCCGGGAGGCCGGACCCTTCTTAATTCTTAATTCCGCCTTGGGGCGCGGCGAGCGCCATTCTGTACCCAAAGTGTTCCTAACTGTACTCAAACTGATTAGCTGGGAGGGAGAGGTCTTCGGGGTTATCTGTCGCGCTCGATCACTATGAGACTTCTCCAATACACCTTTTTCCTTCTCTGTTTGGCAGCGGCTGTTCTCTCTCCCACAAAGGCCACCGCGGAACCTTCGCTCGTGGTCAGCGTCCCCGACCAGACCCTGGCTCTGGTCGAGGGCGGGGTGGTCCGGGAAAAGTTTTCCGTTTCCACCTCGAAATTTGGCCTGGGCGATAAATCGAACAGTTACGCCACCCCGCTCGGGTCGCTCGAAATCGCTTCCAAGATCGGCGGGAACGCCCCCCTCGGCACGGTTTTCAAATCCCGGCAGCCGACCGGTGAAATTCTCGCTCCGAATGCCCCCGGCCGCGATCCGATCGTGACCCGGATCCTCTGGCTGCGCGGTCTGGAACGGGAAAATGCCCGGGCTTATTCACGCGGCATTTACATTCACGGAACGCCGGTGGAAAAGCTCATCGGGCGCCCGGTCAGTTACGGCTGCATTCGGATGCGTTCGAAGGATGTGATGCGTCTTTACAGCACGGTTCGCGTCGGCACGAAGATCGAAATCACAAACGCCGGCCTGAGCCGTGCGGTCGCGCAAGCGACGGTGAAACAGCAGACGCGCGGAGTTCGCCTGGCGAGTCAGACCAGCGGAACTCGGGTCGTAGCGAACTAAATTCTGGAGCCCCTTCGCTGCCTGATCTTCCGATGCTTCGTCTTCCGCAGGGACGATGGTTCTTGAATCTTGACGGCTTAAGCCGTCAGGATCGGAGGGCGGCAAACAGAATAGCGGAGGTCGCCCCGCCTGCTTGAAGGTGGCCTGATGGTTTGCTTGCGTTGTTCGGCCTGGGGCGACGCGCGCACAACCTTCCGACAATAGCCCAGTGCTTCAGCGCTGGGTTAGGGAGGTCATTCCGATTCGGAGAAAGTCCCGCGAGGGACGAAAGACGGGCTCAATTTCAGCCGACAGCTCCTTTCGTCCCTGACGGGACTTTGCGCTTTGCGATCGAACAATCCCAGCGCTAAAGCGCTGGGCTATTTTCACGGAACGCGGCCGGGATCAACGATCCTGGCTACAGCGAAGCTAACGAGCCGGCGGTTCGTTTTTCGCGGGACGATGGCTCTTGAATCTTGACGGCTTTAAGCCGTCAGGATCGGAGGGCGGCAAACAGAATAGCGGAGGTCGCCCCGCCTGCTTGAAGGTGGCCTGATGGTTTGCTTGCGTTGCCAACGACGACGAACCACGGTGTCGCTGCCTCTTTGTCAGGAACCGCAGGCTAAACCGGCCGGCTGCGGATGGGCAGCTAATTCGAATCACCGTGGACGAGCATCCCAGTGAGACGCCTCTCGCCTTCCAACAAACCGATCGATGGTCGCCAAAATCTTGACGGCTTTAAGCCGTCAAGATCGGAGGGCCGCAAACAGAAATGCGGAATGGGGAGCCGAAGCTATCTCCCGTCGGCCACAGGACGACGGCTACAGGAGATGCGGCCGACAGAGGTGGATCGGCCGCTCCGCGGGCGATGCGATGCCAAACAAAATATCGAGCGACGAAGCGCTCGCCCCCTCCGGGCGGCGGCGCGGACGCACCCTCTTCTGGGGCCTCTTTGCTATGCGAAACGCTATTGATAGGAACATCGCGTCGCGCTGTTCGTCCGGGGGGCACCGCGCGCATGATCTTCCGACAATAGCCCAGTGCTTTCGCGCTGGGTGAGGAACGTCATTCCGTTTTCGGAGGACTCCCGCAAGGGACGAAAGACCGGCTCAATTTCAGCCGGCAGCTCCTTCGTCCCTGGACGGGACTTTGCGCTTTGCGATCAAACAATCCCAGCGCTGAAGCGCTGGGCTATTTTCACGGGAGCAGATTCGGAAAAGACAAGGAGCGGCAGTTTATAAACCGCCGTCTTCTTAGTGGCTAGGCTATCTCGCGTCGGCCACAGGGCGACGGCTACAGATGGATCGGCCGCTCCGCGGGCGATGCGATGGCTCCTGAAACTTGACGGCTTAAAGCCGTCAAGATCGAAGGGCCGCAAACAATATCGAGCGACGGAGCGCTCGATCCACCAGTTCAATCGGTTTAGCCGGAAGAAGCTTCCACCGAGACCGCAACCGAAGAGCCGCTCGCGACCCGACGGGCGGCGTGGCTGGCCGCGATCACGCGGACAAGCTCCGCTGGATCCACCGGTTTAGTCAGGTGGCGGTCGAAGCCGGCCCGCAACGCGAGGTCGCGATCCTGCCCGCTTGCGCAGGCGGTGAGCGCAATGACCGGCACTTCCCGGCCCGCGCGCGCCGGCACGAGCTCGCGCAGTTTCAGAAGGAACTCGTATCCGTCCATGCCGGGCATGGCAATGTCGCTGACCACGACGTCGGGACGCAGATTCGGTAAAACCGCGAGCGCCTCCCCCACCGAAGCGGCCGGTGTGACCGAGGCGCCACATTTCGCGAGAGTAAGCCCGAGGAGCTCGCGCACGCTCGGTTCGTCATCAACGACCATGACGTTGAGTCCGCGGAGATGCTCCGCCGGAAAAGCGTCTTCGGTCCAATGCGATGGATCGCTCTTCGCCGAGGGAAGGTCGCCTACGGCCAGGATCGGGAGCCGCACCGTGAAGCGACTTCCCTGGTTCGGGCCCGCGCTTTCGACGTCGATTGTTCCGCCGTGGAGCCGGACGAGCTGATGGGCGATTGCGAGGCCGAGGCCAAGCCCGCTTTGACGCCTGGTGGAGGTGTTATCGCCCTGGCGAAACCGCTCGAAGATATGCGGCAACAGCTCGGCGCCAATTCCCTGGCCGGTATCGGAAACAGCGATGACGGCGAACTCGCTTTCGTGGGAAACTCCTATGCGAACCTCGCCTCCACGCGGCGTAAATTTTACGGCGTTCGCAAGAAGGTTGAGGACCACCTGTTCCAGCCGCATGCGATCGGCGTGGACGAGCAGATCGTGCGACTCGACTTCGCTAATGAGCGAGACTCCCTTCGTTTCCGCGGAGGGCAACACGTCGTCGATGGCTTCGGTGACGACACGCCAGACCTGCACAATTTGGCGATCCAGAGAAAGCTTCTGGTTAACGATCCGCGTGATATCGAGCACATCCTCGATCAGCCGCGCCTGGGCTTCGGCGTTGCGCACGATCGCGTCGACGGCCTGGGCGCGTTCCTGTTCGCCAAGCACATGTTCCTGCATGAGCCGGGTCCAACCGAAGACGGCGTTCAAGGGCGTGCGCAACTCGTGCGAGACCAGGCCGAGAAATTCATCTTTCTGAATGTTCTCGCGGCTCATGGCGTCGCGCGCGGCGCGCAACGTTTCCTGAGTCACCTTTTGTTCGTGGATATCGGTGCAGGCGCCGAACCATTTCACGATGTTCCCATCGGAATCGTGATGAGGCAGAGCGCGCCGAAGGAACCAGCGATACTCGCCGTCCGACGCGCGTCTCAGACGAAGCTCGACCTCGTGAGGCGTGCCCTCCCGGAGCGCTTCGGTCCAGGAGGTTTCGGCCTGTTCGCGGTCGTCCGGATGAATGATTTCGCGTCCCGCTTCGCCGGCAGATTCCTCGAAGGAAAGGCCGGTGTAGTCGTGCCACGGTTTGTTGAAATGCTCGTAAGAGCCGTCCGGCCGCGCTACCCAGAGAATCTGGGGCAGGCCGTCCGCCATCTGGCGGAGATTTTCGAGTTCGTGGGTGGTACGTTCGCCGGCGGTTGCATGTTTTCTCATTTGTAGGACGTGTTCCCTCACAAGTCGCTAGTGTGCCCGGAACACTCCTTTCAAGAGCAAGAATCATTCTTTAGCCGAAGGAGAATTTCCGCGATTTGCGGCATCATTTTTCTCTGGGAAGCGCCTTACTTTCGTTCTCCCAACCTCGGCGTCGCAGAGCTCCGCCCTCCAAGTCATTCTCCCGGAACAAAATTGAGGCACGCGCGCTGCTAATTCATGAGCAGCATGAGGCTTCTCCATCTCTGCATCGCTCTTCTTTTGTCGTCTGCCGCCGTTCTCAATCCCACTCGCGCGGCGGCAGCGCCGTCAATCGTGGTGAGCGTTCCGGATCAAACCCTCGCGTTGATCGATCACGGTTCTGTCATTGCGCGATTTCCCGTTTCCACGTCGAAGTTTGGGGTGGGAGATCACCCGGGCAGCTATGCCACTCCGCTTGGTTCGCTGGAAATCGCGTCGAAAATCGGTGCGAACGCGCCCCTCGGCACCGTCTTCAAATCCCGGCGGCCCACCGGCGAAATCCTGCCGCCGAATGCGCGCGGCCGCGATCCGATCGTGACCCGGATCCTTTGGCTCCGCGGTCTGGAAAATGGAAATGCCCGCGCCTATTCTCGCGCCATTTACATCCACGGCACGCCCGTGGAAAAGCTCATCGGTCGCCCGGCGAGCTATGGCTGCATCCGAATGCGTTCGCGCGACGTCGCCCAGCTTTTCGGGGCGGTTAATGTCGGCACGAAGATTGCCGTCTTGAACGCGCACCTCGGCCGCGCCCTGGCTCAGCTCGCGTTGAGCAATCCCCAGCTTCCGCGGCTGGCGACAAATTAGACCCGCCTGAACCGCCGGATTTGGAACGGCGCTCTTTAGGGAAACCGGTTACGCGGTTTGCTTCACCAGTTTATCGGCGGCGCAAATCTCGCGGGCCAGTCCGCGGGCCTCGTCTTCGAAAGACCCGACACTGAAGTCGCGGCATGTCCGGCGATCGGAGAGATATTCCTCGACGAAAGGTTTGAGCCCGCCGCTGCGTTCGCACTGGGCTACGTGGACCAGTTGATGGAGAAGGAGCTCGCGGTTCTGCCAGCTGTCGGCCCGAATAATGATGGCGTGCCCGATGGCGACACCGCGGGATGCGTCGGTGATGATTTGAGCCTTGCGCGCGGCCTCGGCCAATTCCTCATCCTCCGGCAACGAAATCCGATCGACCACCAGCACCCGCACTCTGGAGGAATCCTGGACGCCGGCCCGCTTCGCGTCGGCACTCTGCCGCGCGTTCAGCGGAAGGCCGTGCTTCAGGACATACGCTTCCTGGGTGGTCGCCCATTGGCAGGCGAGGGACATCAAATGCTCGAATTTTTCCTGGTCGATCATGCGAATAGAGAGGGAACTTGACCTCCCCCTACAAGCATTTGGTATGCGAGCGCCGAACGGGCGGCGGGGCCATTTTCCGTTTTTTCAAAATAAGCTCGCCGAATGGCGAAATTTCCTTCACGCTTTGCCGTGAGGAGGATTTCACATATGAAAATCATCGGCACAGTTGGTCTCGGCGTCATCGCCACTTTTGTTTTGCTGCAGCCAGCCCAAGGGCGCGGAGGAGGCGGCCATGGCTTTTCCGGCGGCCATCATTTCTCGGCGCCATCGGGCCATTATTCCGGTTATTCCAGAGGCTATTCGGGCGGCCGGTCGCATTATTATGCTCCCACCGCGCGCTATTCATCCGGGGCAACTTATCGCACCCGGGCTAGTGCCGGATCCTATCCGCGATCCATGAATCGGATGCGGGCCCAAAATGCCGGGTATTACTCGGCCGGCACGCGGTCTGGCGCCAGCCGGACAGTTGCCTACAAAAACAGGAACTACTCTGCGGCCAATCTCACCTCTACCCGGACGGCCGCCAATCGCTCGCAGGGTTTCAATCAGGGCCGAATCGTAGGGCGCCAGGGAGGCAATTGGCATCGGAACTGGGATCGGAGCCGCGATCATTCCTGGAACGGGCATCGGTGCCACTGGCACAACAACGCGTGGATCATTTACGATCCGTGGCCCTATTGGTGGGGATTCGGGTACTACCCTTACGCTCCCTACTACTCCTCCTATTATGACGACGGGTATTACGACGATAGCTATTCGTCGAACGACTATCCGCAGGAACAACACCCCCAGGATCAGCATCCCACGGAAACCGTCTACGATTCGTCCCGGGTGAGCCAGGTTCAATCGGCCCTCTCCCGGGAGGGATATTACAGCGGCGCGATTGATGGCAGACTCAATGCCAACACCCGCGCGGCTCTGCGCAATTACCAGCGCGACCATCACCTCGCGGTGACGGGCAATATTGACAGAGGGATTCTCGAAGGGCTGCGGCTGCGATAACTTTTCCAGCGCATGGCCGGCCGCCGATCCGATGCGGTTGTCCCGCAAGAACGCGATCGCCGTCGCGTTGTTGGCGGCGCTGCATTCTTATCTTCGGCGAAATCTCATCCGAACGCTCATTTCAAATGAAACGACTTTTCACTTTTGCCCTGATCATTGGAAGCACGGCGCTCTGGTGCCGGGCATCCGAACCGAAGGATTTCACCTTTCGAGAGGTAACCTATGTTCATCGCTGGTCCCAGGCCGACCAGCATGAGTTTACTCCGGAGGGACAGGACGACCTCGACAAGTGGTCGGACATGCTCACCGTGAATGGCTATCCGGACGTGAAGGACGGGGACGGACTGGCGGCCGCGGCCAACGCGGTCCTGGAAAATTACAAAAATCACCAGGCCAAAATCCTCAAGACAGACTCCATTCCGCGAACTCCCACGCGGCCGGCGGAACATCTCATCGCGGCGGTTTTCGGCCGTGAGGAGTTTATCGAAGTCGCCTTCGCCGGGTTTAAGATGGTGGACGGGAGAGGATACTCGTTTGTCTATTCCCATCGGATCTACGGCAAAAAAGCCGGGGACCCCATGAGCGCATGGCTAAGCGACCACGGCGCGGAGGTGGAGAAGGCATTGATGGAATGGGAGTTCTCTCCGGCCTCGCTCCGATAGAATCTCCTCGCGGATCGTACGCTAGAGGCTTAGCGAAGGCGCGCGCCGAAGTCGTCGTGCTCGAGCTGCTCACAAGCCAACCGCCACGGCTCGACAGCGTCTCGCCCTACCAGCTTCGCACGTACACTAATTCCATGGT
>JBAPMH010000291.1:0-4760 GCA_049278515.1 Chthoniobacterales bacterium | reverse complement strand
GGCGCCGGTCGAGCACCGTCCTCCTCACTTTTGGAATAACTTCGAAATTTTCCGGAACCCGCGTGAGCCCATCGACAATCTGCCGCAGCATCTCGGCGCTAATCGCGGTCGGATCGCATTTACTCGAATACTGCGGTTGAAAAATCGCCGTCGACTCCTGGAAGCGCGCCTTCTCGTTTTCTTCCTCTTCCTCGATCGACTTCACCTCCTGCAAGACCAGCTCGAGACGCATCTCAAACTCCGCTTCCAGGCTCGCCGCCTCGTCCGCACTTAATCTTCCGGCTTCGATCAGCTCCTTCTTGTAGAGCTGCGCCACCGAGGGGCGCTTCTTGATTTTCGCGTAGAGGTCGGGCTGGGTGAATGACGGCTCGTCCCCTTCGTTGTGGCCGTAGCGGCGGTAGCAATACATGTCGATCACGGCGTCGCGGCCAAATTCCTGCCGAAAATCGAGCGATAGCTCCGTGACAAATTTCACCGCCAGCGGGTCGTCCCCGTTCACGTGAAAGATCGGCACCTCGATCATTTTCGCTACATCAGTGGCGTACATCGAAGAGCGGGCGTCTTCGGGCAGGGTCGTGAATCCGATCTGATTATTCACGACGATGTGCATCGTGCCGCCGGTGCCGTAGCCGTGCAGTTGCGACATGTTGAGCGTCTCCGCGACAATGCCCTGCCCGGCAAAAGCTGCGTCGCCGTGAATGAGCAGGGGCAAAACCTTCCGCCGCAATTTCGTGTCGCCGCGAATGCGTTGCCGGGCGCGCGCTTTACCTTCCACCACCGGATCGACCGCTTCGAGATGGCTCGGATTCGCCGCGAGCCGGATCTCTACTTCCGCGCCCGATTCGAGCTTCCGAACCGTGCGATATCCCAGGTGATATTTCACGTCGCCGTCCCCCGCGACCAGGTCAGGAATGTAATTGGTGGAAAACTCCGTGAAGATTACCTGAAGCGATTTCTTCAGGAAATTCGCGAGAACATTGAGCCGGCCCCGGTGCGCCATGCCCATGCAGATTTCCTCAATACCGATTCCCGGGCAGCGCTGAAGGATCGTGTCGAGAATGACCATGAGCGCTTCCGCGCCCTGGAGCGAAAAGCGTTTTTGCCCGACGTAGCGCGTATGCAAAAACACTTCGAACGTTTCGGTTTCAAGCAGCACCCGGAGCAGCGCGATCTGCGCTTCCCGGGACGTGTCGTGCTTTGCCGGACGCGATTCAAGCCGGTGCCGGACCCAGTTGCGGATGCGCGGGTTTTGGATGTGTTGAAACTCCGAGCCGATCGTATCCGCATAGATGCTTTCGAGGAGCCCGATCATCTCACGGAGCGTCATCTTGCGACCGTCGAGGAAGAATTTCGACGAGACGGTCAACCCAAGGTCCTTCTCGCTGAAACCGAGCTCTCGCAGACTCAGGAGCGGGTTCTGCGGTCTTTGGTCCGCAAGAGGGTCGATCCGGGCGATGGTATGGCCGAGAGTTCGGTAGGCGTAAACCAATCCGTCGACGCGGGTTTGGAGCGGGCCTTCGGCGACCTCCTGGCGCGGCGGGGCCTCAGCCGTGGCGGCGCCATTCCGCAAATGAAGGTCGCCTAAGGCAAACCCTTCAAAAAAAGCGGACCAGTCGGAATCGACCGAGGCGGGATCCTTCTGCCACCGCTCGTAGTTTTCCTCGAGCAATTCGAGATTTACATGGGTCGCAAAAGAGGGGCGCATGGCGCTTTTAATCTGCAAGGATCGACGGGCCGGGCAAGTTGACAGTGCGAAGAGTGTTCCTTTACTTGCAACCCCAGATGACGGCGGAAGAAATTTACGAATCTGTCACCAACGGCGGGACCAACGATTTCGCCCAGGTCGCTGACATCCTCGAGCGCCGCGGCCCGTGGTGCTTGATCGGCGGATTGGCGGTGAACTGCTACGTCGAGCCGGTCTACACAATCGATGCCGATATCGTGGCGGTGGCGCACCATCTTGCCGCGATCGCCGACGAGCTTGGCGCGGCCGGATTTCGGCTCGAGCAGTTTGCGCATTCGCCCAATGCGAAGAAGGCGCTGGGCAAATTGAATGTGCAATTCACTCAGGATGACCGCTACCAGAGTTTTATCGCGCGAGCGAAACCGCAGGAAGTTTTGGGGCAGATGGTGCCGGTGGCGGATTTGAAGGACATCGTGCAAGGGAAAGTGTGGGCGTGGAGCGATGAGAAACGAAGGTTGAGCAAGCGCAAGAAAGACGAACTGGATCTCATTCGGATCGCTGAAGCATACCCCGAACTTCAAAAAAACATGCCCCGCGAAATCACGTCTCAGCTCGAAGGAGGAGCGCAATGAGAAGGAGTTTGCTGGTCGCGACCATCTTTCTGGCGGCGACATCCGATCTTTTTGCACAAGCCGACCCCGCCTCGGAGCCGGCCGTGCTGGCGGTGGCGAAGGTCTTGCCGGCGGTGGTCAATATCAATACCGAGCGGGTCGTGCGGCGGCGGGTCCGTGATCCGTTTGAAGATTTCGCCGCGCAGTATTTTGGAAACTACCGAAGCCGCCCCCGCGAGATCCGGCAGACCCTGCAAAGTCTTGGGTCCGGTTTCATCGTTGATCCCGCCGGTTATATCGTGACCAACGAACACGTGGTCCAACGCGCGGCCGACCTCAAAATCGAGGTGACGATGAACGACGGAAAAACCTACAACGCCCACTACGTTGCCGGCGATGAGAAAAAAGACCTCGCCCTGATCAAAATCGACGCGAAGGCCGATTTTCCTTTTATCAATCTCGAGAACATTTCGCCGAATTTGCTCGGCCAGACCGTCCTCGTCGTCGGCAACGCGCTTGGCTACGGCAGCTCGATCAGCCGCGGCGTTCTCAGCGGCACGAAGCGAGATATCACGATCGATGAGACCGACTACAAGAACCTCTTGCAGACCGATGCTGCGATTAATCCTGGCAACAGCGGCGGACCGGTTGTCGATCTCACCGGAAGATTGGTTGGGGTCAGCTCGGCGAAAATGGCGTTCACGCCTCAAGGCGTTCCAACGCAGGGCCTCGGCTTTGCCATTCCGGCAGAAACCGTCCGGGCCAGCGTGGCTGACTTCAAAAAAATCGCGCAAAACCAGCCTGCGCCCAAGAACAAGCCCGCCGAGAAAGAGCCCGCCAGCGCCAACGCCCTCCGGCTTTTCGGAATGCAACTCCAGAATCTCACCCCCGATCTAACCGATGCCCTTGGTTATGTCGCAGGCCAGGGAGTTTTGGTGACCGCAGTGGAGCCGAACAGCCCGGCGGACCAGGCGGGAATCCAGCGCGGACTCGTGATTTACCGGATCGGGAAATACAACGTGACTTCCGTGAAACAACTGGAAGGCTTCCTCGCGCGCGTCGGCTCTGGCACCAGTGTCGATTTTACGGTCGGCATTGTCCGAGCCAACGGCCAGGGTCAGCAGGAAACGGTGCCTTTGACGGCGCGGTGAAACAGACAAAATTCGCAACGCCCCGGCTGCTTCGATTGTCTGACAGGATTACCGCCTCATGATCAAAGTCGAAAACCTTACCAAACGTTACGCCGGCCAGACCGCGATTCAGGATTTGAATTTCGAGGTCGGCAAGGGCGAGATCATGGGTTTTCTCGGACCCAACGGCGCCGGCAAGAGCACGACGATGCGGATCCTGTCGAGCTTCATTCCGCCCACGTCCGGCCGGGCCTCGATCGCTGGCTTCGACATCTTCGATCAATCGCTTCAGGCCCGGGCGCATCTCGGCTACATGCCGGAAAACGTTCCACTCTATAACGACATGCGGGTGACCGAGTATCTCGACTACCGCGCGGCCTTGAAGGGCGTGCCGCATCGCCGCATGGCCGAGCGCGTCGGCGACGTCAAAGAACTTTGCGGCTTGAAAGAGGTGGAGAAGAAATTGATTGGCGCGCTTTCAAAAGGCTACCGCCAGCGCGTCGGCCTGGCCGATGCGCTCGTCCATGAACCCGACCTGCTAATTCTCGATGAACCCACGAGTGGTCTCGATCCCAATCAAATTCGCCAGGTGCGCGATCTGATCAAGAACCTCGGAAAGCAGCACACCATCCTTCTTTCGACCCATATTCTTCCGGAAGTCGAGATGACTTGCAGCCGCGTGATCATTATCAACAAGGGCCGGATCGAAGCCTGCGATACGCCGGAAAATTTGCTTGGCCGGATCCGGGCGGCCGGCGGCGTGGTGGTCGAAGCGAAAGTGGGCTCGGACGATGGTGCGGAGGAATTAAGGAAGATCGTCGGGGTGCGCGACGTGACCGCGGCAGACGAGGAAGACTGGAAAGTCTTCACCTTGCGCGTCGAAGCGAACACCGACGTGCGGGAGGAAGTTTACCGCCTCGCGAGTGCGAGGAACTGGACCCTCCGCGAATTGTCCCAACGCAAGGCAACCCTCGAAGACGTTTTCGTGGAGATAACGCATCCCGATGAAGCGTGAACCGCAATGACCGCTCATAAACCATTTCCGACAAGAATAGCGTGTCATCCCGAGGCTGGCGTAGCGCGCCGAGGGATCTCTCAATCGTGCCAACCGCTTTCGCGAAATGCTAAGCGCTGCTCGCAGCGAACGCGTGATTTTTTCAGAATGTCGAATTTCCAACTGGGAGATCCCTCGGCGCGCTGCGCCAGCCTCGGGATGACAAACTAGCCATGCGTAAATTCTACACTCTCCTCTCCCGCGAAGTCCGGAGCTACTTCTACTCCCCGATTGCTTACGTCGTTCTCGTTTTCTTCCTTTTCGTGAGCGGAGCCGATTTC